>JABMRO010000319.1 GCA_013202635.1 Planctomycetota bacterium | reverse complement strand
CATATACCTACTACCACAAAAACGCCCACAATCATATTGCGTTTTCTTTGGGTGGTCTCATAGTCACTCACTGTTCACTCCCTTTCAAATCACCGCGGCCTTCCATAAACAACTCCCTTATGGCACGCAAAGGATAGCCGCTGTCATTAAGTTTTTTTATCAGTTTAATTCGTTCAATGCCCCTTTCATCAAACATCCTCCTCCCGCTCGGTGTTACTTCTGTCGGCTCCAGCAGTCCGACCATAAGATAATATTGCAGAGATTGCCGAGAAATGCCAGCTTTTTTTGCGGCTGCACCTATAGGTGACAATTTGCCTTTCTCGTTCAACTCTCATCCCCAAAAACAATAGACTTTCATATAACAAAAAATAATGACCAAAATTGTACAAAATTCAGCCAAATATACAAACACAAAAAATATGCGCTCAATATAGAAAACTCAGCATATGCTATGGACAATCTCTTGGAGCGGGATAAACATAGCCGCTTCCCTTCTATATGCTACCATAACATATATCGACAACTATATTAAAACGCATTTAACTTTTATGCTCAGAATCAACTGAAGGATAATATATTTGCTGTTTGATGACGTGAATTCAGGGCTTGCTGCCGGGCGTTGGCGAGGCTGCCTGCCAGTTAGCAGGCGCATTGCCTGAATGATACTGGTCGGTAAAGACTCTCTGAAGGGCATCACCGGCACCATCCGCAGCCTCAGGCCAGGGTGCCACATCAGCGTAAATCACTTCATCCACGATGACCCAGCAAACAGACTGGCCTGGTTGGTCCGGCGATAAAGGGTATTCCACGGAAATCCGTTCACCGCCATTGGAAAGGGAGCCTGACCAAGGACCAACTATCTGAACACCGGCAGTTAACGAACCGGCATCATACGCGGCAATAAAGGTATCCAATCGAGTTGTTTCCGTAGCCGGATCAAAGCCCACTACTATTAATCTACCGTCAGCCCGAATCGATGTACCTTCCGGAAACGTGTAATCCACAGCTCCATCCAACCGCCAGGTACCTTCGGAATTTTCCAGATAAACCGTGCCTGCCGTGGGATTATATAACTCGATATACTCTTCGTTAAGCTCTAAAGGATGATACATCAACTCGTCAATTACCACATCCAAAAAAGGACCTCCGTTAGCTGCATCCCGCGAAAGTGTCATAGCAAGCCAATCCGTCCCGCCATCCGGGTATCGGCCAAGAGATATGTCGTTATCCTGACCCTTAAATCCTATACAGTCAACCACGCGATCTTCCGAACTACCCGGCAGATAAGAAAGAACAACCTCCTCGCCGGCTTTGTTCAAACCAAATCCGCTGCTGATGGGATTATGAAAATCATTTACCTCGTCAAAACTAATCCAACTATAGCCGGGAACATCAATCGCAGGAATAGCCCACTTCCTTAGCTCACCGATGTCATCACTGAGATACCAGCCTTGCAGATTTATGCTTGTTCCTGTGGTATTATAAAGCTCTATCCAGTCCTTGGAATCATACTCTGGCCGTTGAGGATCAATATAATTGGTATGTGCCATAATTTCATTAAGGACAACAGTAGTTACAGTTTCAGGGTCGTCCAGCCCGGGTGAACCGCCAATATAACTGCTTGCTCGCCAGTTACCACCATAGTTCAGTGAACCATCAGGTTCACCAGGAATCGCACCATCCAAAGGCACCAGCGAATGACCGCCACCATCGGCTGACAGCGGCCAGCCCCGGCTGTCATTGTATTCAAACTTTGCAATGACACCATTCCAGAAATCTTCCAGGGTTACGTTTTCTCCGCTGTTTGACAAATTGCCGGAATATTCGCCGGCGATTCTATCAGACATACTCAAACCATACCGAGATGTAAAAGCAGCTTCATCCTTGACAAGAAGAACAAACTCGCCGGGCAAAAGATTAATAACACCGCCAAGGCCAAAATCAAATTTAATACCCTCAACAAAAGAAACAAAAGTCAAATCAATCGTTTCGTCACCGATATTTTTTAATTCGACAAATTCGAATTCATCGTTGTCAATCGAATCGCCTTCAGCCGCTCCGGCGGGATTGTACATTATCTCGGTAATTCTCAGATTCTCCAGAATACCTGCCGACAGCGGCGGGCCCGCTACAAACTGAACAGGCTCGGACCAGTGGCTCCATCGGCCGCTGTTGTCTTTCATCCGGCAGCGAACTCTATATGTATCCCCAACATTGACCGCACTGGCCGGTATTTGTATGTCACTGTTAAAGTCCGTAATCTCATGGCTTTCCCAAACGGCATCTATCTCATATTTCCCCGGCTTCCGGCTGTAACTACGCGGCGTACTCGGTGGCTCACTTGGTTCAGCCGCCTCGGAAATCAATCGAATATCAATAAAACAATCGGAACTGTTGCTCAGGTAAGAATTGATTACCTGCACTGCGACCACGTTTGTACCTGAAACGAGATAACTTTGTGGGTCGGGTAAAGTAAAAGCAGTAAAATCGTGGTTTTCTGAACGGTTACTGACGACAGCATTAAAAGGCAGCTCCGCCGAATGCGTGTTACCGGATACGACATGGACACCATTGATCCAAATATTGACACCATCGTCGTACTTGGCTTGTAGTTTCAATGTCCCGATTTCATCGAGGTCTGATATATTAAATGTTTTTCGCAGATACACAGTCGTGTATCGACCCCTCATATCACTTAGATTAGTAACAATGAATGATTCGCCGTACCCGATTGCCGTTTTACCCCTGAGCCAGTTCGAATCGTTAAACTCAATCTGGCGCCAACTACCCAGCGTTCCTGAAGGCTCTTGCATACCTTTGAAATATTTCCACTCGGCTTCCTCCTCTATCAGTACGACACCTTGATCTTGATGCTGAGGCACAACTTGAGAGCTGGGAGCCACCTCGGCGATACGCCATTTCATCGCGGCAAAGGTACCGCTGCCCTGAGGATCGCTGAAAGGGCTTGTCTCAAATGTCAGGCCGTTAATTGGATAAGTGGACGGACAGGTTGCTGTGACGGTGGGCGTATGTGGAATGGCGGAATCTCTGGAAATGGAACCCATACGGCTCTGCCGCTCGACCACGAAATCCTTCATTACCCGAACCATGCCCTCAAAGCTCCTGGTGTATCCGCGCTGCCCGGCCTCCTCGTAGAACCGGCCCTGACCAGCCTTAAATGATGCCTGTTGGTTAAGATACCGAGAATAGGCACCGTCGCCCACGACCCAGTGGTAGTCCCACATAGCTCGATCTGTGTCAACAATAGAAGGCTCACCATCAGGATTGTCGATGACGGCAGCAAATTCATCTATCAACTGGTTCGTCTGCTCGGGATTGAACAGCAGGTCGACTATCTCGCGGACTCGGTTCCTGCAGTCGATATTTATCTCGGAATGGTTTAACACTCCGCTTCGGCTGAACGGATCCGACATGCTGCCGTAATAGCAGGTCCAGGTCAGGTCAACATCCCACACTAACTGCCACCATAGATTGTTGCTGCCCCATTTGTTGATGGTCGGCTCAGGATTCTGATAGAAAAAATGATTCTTGCTCGTGATATCGCCATGGTGGACGGCATTGTAAATAGCGTACAGACCATAGTATGCGTCGAGATTAACAATGGAACCCCACATATCGGCAGAAGAGGCTGAGTTGTAATTGCTCCTGAAGGCAAAGACATCGGACTTATCCGTGGCACCCGTGGGTCCCTGGTTGTTCAGTTTGGCGCCACCCTCATAGGCTCCATCCATTTTGTAAAGGTTGCCGTCCGGCAGGTCGTGTTCATCCAGGAAACGGCCATCCATTTGCTCAAGGATCATATACACACCAAAGAAATCACCATCGTACTGGGTCCCGCTGCTGGTTAGCGGCGAATGTGCGGCGTTGAGCGTACCATCTTCATACGGCTCATCAATGATTCTAAAATGCACCCAGTTTGTTTTTGAAGTGGGCACACCTACCATGTTGAAGAGCTTATTTGAGAGTGCCTCGAACATGCCGTGCTCGCCGCGCTGCCCGAAACTACCCTGCTGGATACATGCGGAGAAATTGAGCTTGTCCCATTTGGTCTTATACTTTTTGCCGTAATCATCCCGAGCCTGGAAACGGTGCCCTCGATTGAAGTTAAATTTCCACATATTCTTACCCATGGCGTATCGCCAGACACCGCCGCGCGTACGGTAACGGATATGGTCGTACACTTTTCCGTCATAGACGAGTGTGCCGAACCATTTGTAATCGCTACCCCCGTATTTTTCGAACCAGGTAGCAGTCTCGACATCCAATTTCTCACTTATAAGATGATAAACGGGCAGACTGCGCAT
>JABMRO010000318.1 GCA_013202635.1 Planctomycetota bacterium | reverse complement strand
CGCCGAAACCAGGGAGCCATATTCTTGACGGTTCCGGACCATCCGGTCGATTGTCCGATTCCGTTGATACACCACCACAAGCCAAATACCAGCAGGGCTGCGCTAAAACCCATAAATATATTTGCCAATATTGACAGAAACAGCCCTATACCAACAATCAGACGAGGACCGAGTTTGTCGGATAGAAAACCGTTGTAAAATTGGCCCAATGCATAAAAGAGGCTGTAAAAGAACAGAACCATTGCGAAATTGTCTTTCGTAAATCCATGGTCCTGACTCAGCAAAGGCATGGCAATGCTAATATTCTTACGGCATAAATAAAACCCGCCATATGCCAACCACGTTAGCGCAAAAATCCGGTAACGCCAAAATCGATATTCCCTGGTAAGTGTAATTGCCATATCTGCTATCCACTATTAATCAATGTAATGTTGCTTTTTTACATAATCCGGCAAGTTTTCGCAAGTTCATTGTGTATTTGCTGAGTCGGTACATCTGAGTTAGTCATTGGCAAACATAGAAATGTCAAGCAGACTGACAGCATGATTTTTGTCCAAATCGGCTTGTAAACTGGGAGGGCCAAACATATGAATGCTTCCGGTGTCCGTGCTGACAAAGAGGCGTCCATCAGCCGCAGCAAGACCTCGTGCTCGACCGTTAACAGCCCGGCGCCAGAGCTCATTTCCATTGGCGATACTGTAAGCAATCACTTTGTTGGTACCGCCCGCGAATAAGACATCACCTGCCAGAATCAGAACATATGGGCAATCACAGGGGACCGACCATATCAGACTTCCGTTGCTTCGGAGAATAGCTGAAAGTGAAGTCTCCGTTAATAAATAAGCCGTATTTCCAGAAACGACAAGACGGCGACCATTTGGGTGTGTAGCGATATGGTCTCTGCTATCTGTGTTGTGTTCTGCAAGTTCGTAATCTGCGGCCTGGAAATTTGCGTGGCCGCGAACAAAACGAGAATCCGGCGTCAGCAGGGCATAGCAGCCGCTCTGTCCACGCTCGCCAATAGTACCTGAAACTGAGCCGTTTATGCGATTGAAAACATAAGGAGATAATCTGCCCTGGAGGAGGTAGATTCTACTTGGTGAAGCCATTATAGCACCCATTGGCGTAACGCCGCCCGAAACACTGTAAAGGCCAGCACCTCTGTCCGAGCCGGTTTGAGCATCGAGACTGCACAGATAGGATGTCTGCCAGTTCACAAGAGATGCCGCGAAATAGACTTTTCCATCCAGCACCGCAGTGCCGGTTCTTACAGGCCACATCGGTATCAAACTGTTATTGTTGCCTATAAGACGGGTATCTTCAGAAGGACTGTATTTCCAAATGAAAGAGCCGTCACGAGCGTTGATACAATAGACATAGCCGTCGTCGGAGCCGAAGTAAAGCTTGCCGTTGTCGTAACTGGGGGGGTAGCGAACCGGGCCGTTAGTAGTGAAGAACCATTTTTGTTGGCCGGTACGGGTGTTAAGACAATGGACGGAGTCGGTTACTGAAGATCCAAAGTAAAGCATCTCACCAACAACTGTTACGAAAAACACAAAATCGAAATCCCGCTGCGGAGTGAGTTCAAAGGCACTGGCTCTGTTGCTTGAGCGAAAGGAATCCCACGGTGCGCCTCCATCCCAGGCAACCTGGGGAGGCACAGGTGAAACGTACACCCAGCCCTCATCCAGCTCATTCAGAAAAAGGTATTCAGTAGCCACTCCGCTTCTTGCGTTGTCGTGCATATAGGTAGGCCAGTCCTCGGCGACTGCCGGACTAAAGATACAAACAACTACAAAAGTAACCATAAGCAATCTGCGACGAGCGGCACTGCTTACTGCCGATAATGTTCTGATTTTATTTATCTTATATCTCATTGCAGTTCCTTTATTTAGTTTCGTTGTCTGGGTGTTGGTACCGGCCTGTTACGAACAAAGCCAACGGAAGTATTAATCCAGCCATTGCAACTGCAACCTCCGCCGCCTTCAGGTGAAAGAACCATTCCGCCGCCGGGGATAGTGCTCAGCCAGCAACTGGGACGAATGCCCGACCAGGTGGTAACCTTTTTTGAATTGATATCCCACATAGCGATGTTTCGCCCCGAGCCCCTGTAGATGAAGGCACCGGCAGTGCCGGCATAGGTAGCGCAACCTTCGTGCTTGCCCATTTGTGTAGTTATAAGTTTGCCCGTGATAAGGTTGTAACCATTAGGCTCAAGGTATATGGCATTTCCTGCAATCACGGGATGTTGCATATGGCCGCCATGATTATCTTTTGTCCAGGGGTGATTTTGTGACCACAAAAAATTACCATTCATCGCTTGATATGTATATATGTGGTAACGTGTGTCTGAACAACTAATAAACAACTGTTCGTTTTTATACTGCATATAGAAGACCAGAATACCGTCGGTGGTGTCGATGGCTTTGTCCCAGAGCTTCACACCGGTTTCCTGATCCAGAGCGACTATGTATTGGTCAGTCCACAACTCGGGGATTCCAATTTGACCCGAACGATATTTCTTAACCTTGGGGTTACGGCTCTCAACAAAGTAAAGCCGGCCTCCACCGATGGTAATTGTCGAGTTGATAATAGCGCCGCGTTCGGGACGGTCATCAGTCCAGATTCGGCTGTCGGTGTTTTTATTATAGGCAAAAACATATTTACTGCAAACCTTATGGGTAATACCGCCTGAGGTGGCATCATACCAGCCTGAGCTTGATCCGCCCCAGATATTCGTGTAATGAGCCTTATCGAATTGGGCGCTTCCATACAGTTTATCATCTGAAATGCCTACATAACCCCACTCAAGGCCGTCATCGTTCAGTTTATATGTCTTTGTTCGAATACCCGTATCTCCGTCAAGAAACCAGCAGTCATCATCAACTGCTATATATAATCCATCCGCATCGGCAGAGACGTAACCGCCGTCCCGCGGTGTATTGACCCTTAATGAATTGGGAATCTCAAGTGACCAGTATATACTTCCGTTGTAGGAATCTATCGCCAGGACTCGATTCAGGCCCTGATGATACAGCCGGCCGTTGGCCATGACCGGTGTTGGCATACGGGGATTACGGTCCGCTCCGAAATCTGCGCCGGGCGAACCAATCCATTGTATCATCATATCACTGGTTTGCGTGGCCCCTTCGAGCATATCGCCGGTGTTGGCGGCATTATCCGGATTGCCGTACTGACAGGGCCAATCCGCCGCCCCAAACAGCGGGCCGCGAACGACTTCAGCCCATAATCCATCCTCATCATTAGTAGTATAGCTAAGGCCTCCGCCGTTCAGCCAAACCTCCAGCTCATCTTTAGTCAGCTCGTTGGGACAGCCAGCCGGCTGACCAAGATAAACTAAACCTCCGCTGGGCCGCAGGACACGGAACATCTCGGCAGCAGAGCCGACACACGTACCTTCAGAAAGAATGTTGTCAGAGACTATCAGATTAAAGAAATATTTGGTAAATGGCAGACTTTCCAGCGAATCGACCTTTCGCATCTTTATCCGGGCCCCGTAAACACCTGCTTCCATCAGTTTACTGATTGCAGTGCTAATGCTGGCCGAATCCGTATCCACACCAACAATGACAAGGTCACTGCGTTTGGCCAGCTCGAACGCCAGTCGCCCTTCGCCGCAACCATAGACCAGGCAGAAACCTTTCCTGATGCCGGTTTGACTGATTATGTGTTCGGCAGCCGTCTCATACAATGAGCTAAGTGAGTCTATGGGGTAGGGCGAAGCTATATCCGAGCAGTCCATGCGGGTATAATTGATGGCGTTATCAAATGTATAGACATCGGTAAAATGTTCTGCTGCGCCATTGCTGTAGCCGAGGCGGTAATAATATCTTGTCCTGTATTGCAGATTGCTTAATATTACCTGATGAGTTGAGGTGCTTGAAAAATCCTCTGTTTGCAAACCCAGCAATTCGGTTGTGCCGTATTCTACGATGGAGTTGCATTCTTCGGGCGTATCCCAGTGAACCACCGCCGCAGACGGGCCGGTAACCTGCACATAGGGCCCAACATCAACGGCATATTGCCCTGCCAAATCGGCCTGGGCAGGCGGGGCTATGACAAAAATCAACAATAAAATTATGACCCGGCCAATGCCTGCAACTGCACCGGCAGACACTACTCTTGGTTCTAAAGACTTGAAGCATTTATACATAATAGTATTCCCTCACTCATCAACCTCGTTATGACTGAAACATATTTGGATTCTTGCAATAAAGAACGCATCTTGTTGTGAAGATTTTTCTTTCCGAGTCCTTTTTAATGCTAAATAGCTGACATTCAAACTGAATTTTCTATGCAATACTTTCTTCTGGCATATCCTTTTTGCAGATCATATGAATTATATTATGGTGTGCTCGTAAGCAATGTCAATGGAGAATTGATACCTGATGCTGTTTGTTTAAATCTTTATCTTTGAATTTGACACGTTACCGGTTACAAAAAACTCAAGGTATAAAACAAGGAATATTCTTGACGAGAAGGGGGGGTAATTTGGTATAAATAATATTTGTGAAGCATATATCCGGAGAAAGTTTGCACTGAGCGAAATCAATTGTTCAGTGGTCTGTGGATTCCTGCTTTCTGATGTGTCGCGTCTTTGTGGCTTTGTGATGGTGGATGGGCTATTAGGCCATATATTTATATGCAGATTTTCAATAATAATTTTCTGTTTTTGGATTAAAATACTTTTACATTTCAATGTTTTTAGCTTTCGAAGGAAGGAGGCCATATTTCGATTACCGGTCTGAGAATTGAGATTTTCATTTTTCTTATTCGACCGAAATTTTCACAAGTGAGTTATTTGACCATTGTTTAAGGCAACTCAGTGTTTTGCTGTGTAAAACAAAGCATGATAATACTAACTGTTTAGTTTAAAGGAGGATTTATTATGTCCAGGAAATTAATTTATTTATCTTCTATTTTGGTGTTGAGTCTGGTTCTTACGTGCACTGCCAATGCCGCTGATCTTGTCGGGTGGTGGAAGTTTGACGGTGATACGGTGGACTCCTCCGGTTTGGGCAATGAGGCGACTCTCGCCGGCGATCCGGATTTTGTAGATGGATGGCTTGGCCAGGCTGTATTCCTTGACGGTGACGACTATGTGACGATGGATGGTGTTGCTGACGATATTACGGGCAATAACATTACCATGAGCGCCTGGGTCAAGACGACCGATACAGGCGATTGGTTTTCTATCAACAGCGGTACTGGCGACAATGTGGCCCTGTTGGCCACGGAGAACCAGCGACTGGCGATGTATGACAATGGTTACGAAGGCCACTCGACCACCATCGTCACCGACGGCCAGTGGCACATGCTCACGTATGTGCGGCGGGGTGGCACGGGTTACATTTATGTCGATGGTGTGCAAGAGAACAGCCACCAGGCTGATTTCAGCCTAAGCGCCGCCGACCGCTGGTCCCTGGGACAGGAATGGGATGGCGAAGCCCCAAGTGATTTTCTGATAGGCACTATTGACGAGGCTCACGTCTTCAATGGTGGCCTAACCGATGAAGAGGTGATTGAACTGTTTAATAGCTCTACCACATCCACGACCGCATGGAGACCACAGCCTGCAAATGGTCAGACGGAAGTTATGACGAATGAGGAACTGATCTGGGCCCCCGGTATCGGTGCGGTTTCTCATGATGTTTACCTTGGAACCAACGAAGCCGATGTGGCTGCGGGCACTGGCGCCACGTACCAGGGCAACCAGCCGGCACTAAGCTTCGACCCGGGCGCGCTTTTACCGGGAGCCACATATTATTGGCGCATTGACGAGAAAGTATCCGATGGGACGACAACACCCGGTGAAGTTTGGAGCTTTACAACGGTTGAATTTGTGATTGTGGACGATTTCGAGGACTACAACGACTATTCACCCGACAGGATATTTGATACATGGCAAGACGGATGGGATGACCCGGCAAACGGTTCGCAAGCAGGTTACACTGATCCTCCTTTTGTTGAGCAAGCCATCGTTCACGGCGGTGTCCAGTCCATGCCGTTTTTCTATGACAACAGTACTTCTTCCTATTCTGAAGCCGTGCGCATATTTGACGGTTTACAGGACTTTACCCTCAATGGGCTGATGGGATTGACACTGTGGTTCCAGGGCCGGCCGCCAGCCGTTGGCAGCTTCAACTTTGATGCAGCAACCCAGACATATATCATGACAGGCTCCGGATCGGATATAGGGGGTACTTCTGATGAGTTCCATTATGCCTATAAAACGCTCAATGGTGCCGGATCGATTGTGGCAAAAGTCGAGAGCCTCACCGATACTCACCCCTGGGCCAAGGCGGGTGTGATGATCCGTAATACGCTGGACCCGGATTCAATCCATGCGATGGTGGCAATAACACCGAAGGGCAGAGTGGCTTTTCAGTTTAGGTCCAATATGGCCCAGGATACTCACAGCACACACACAGGTATAGGCGCGATTACCGGTCCGCACTGGGTCAAGCTGAATCGCTCGGCCGGCAACGTTTTCACTGCCGAGCACTCATTCGATGGTGTCAACTGGTCGCCTGTTCAAAGCGATGATCCGGCAGATCCATCAGGCTGGAGCTTAGCGATGGACCAGAGTGTTTACGTCGGCCTTGTTGTCACTGCTCGCAATACCAGTGTTACGTGTGAGGCAACGTTCTCTAATGTCACGACCGGCTCCCCCGGACCGATCACTGAGTCGCAGGACATTGGAATTGGCAGCAACTCCCCCGAGCTATTGTATTTAAGGCTGGAAGATACTACCGGCACACACGGCACAGTATATCATACAGATGGTTCGAACGCGGTTCTCACCGATGACTGGCAGTTGTGGTCAATTCCCCTGGAAGATTTCCAGGCCGCGGGTGTGGACTTAACATCGGTTAAAGGGATTGCCATTGGCGTCGGTGATAATGACAATCCACAACTCGGAGGCTCCGGTAAGCTGCTCATTGATGATGTTCGACTGATTCGCCGAATGCCTACTACCGGAAGGGTCCTGTTGTTTGAAGAGGATTTCGAAAGTCTGGTCCTAGGGCCGAATGTGGATGAGGGGCTTGCCGGCGGTGAAGTCTGGACAAAGGCGCCCCCGGACGGCTGGACAATCGATGATAGCGGTGTACCAGGGGCAGGCGATCCGGCCAATGATGGTGTTACTGAGTGGGCTGGATGGAGCTTTGCAAACAAGGCATGGTGGGCGGAAACAGCGGATGATCAGGAACGCAGCCAATTCGTGCTGGCAAACGGTACAGTGGCCCTGGTCGATCCGGATGAATGGGATGATGCACCTCGTGCCCCCGGCTTGCTGAACAGCTTCCTCAGTACTCCTGAGATTGACGTTTCCTCGATAAAGTATGGGGCAGGTACGCTGCAGCTCAAATTCGATTCGAGCTGGCGTCCGGAAGACACACAGACTGCGAATGTTACGGTACAATTTGATGGTGGCGATCCCATCGAAGTTCTGCTGTGGGAGTCCCAGCCTGGAGCGTCCTTTAAGCCCGATGCTACCAGTGAGATCGTTACAGTTAACATCGATCGGCCTTCAGCCGCCAAAAAGATGGTTGTTACGTTTGGCATGCTTGAGGCCGGCAACGATTGGTGGTGGGCAATTGACAATGTTCAGGTCAGCGGCAATCCAAGGGAAAGAATCATGGTCCTTGCAGAGGATTTCGAAGGCCTTGAACTGGGTACGAGCACAGAGGAGAGCGCGGGCACTGAAGAGGTCTGGACGGACACGCCGCCGGAAGGATGGATTATTGACGAAAGTGGTGTGCCCGGAATCGGTAATCCGGCTACTGATGGTATGACCGAATGGGCCGGATGGGCTTTCGCCAATAAGGATTGGTGGATTGATGTAGCGGGCAATCAAAGGCGTGTGGAATTCGAATTGGGACAGGGCACTGTTGCTGTGGCCGACCCGGATGAGTGGGATGATGCGGATCATGCAGATTCGGCAGCATCGGGCTGGTACAAGACCTTCCTTAGTACGCCTTCGATTGATATCGCCGGTTTTGAGGACGGTTCGGTTCAGATTAAGTTCGATTCAAGCTGGCGTCCGGAGTTTGATAGCGATTATCACCAGACAGGGAATCTAACCGCCTCTTTCGACGGAGCGGATCCGATTGAACTGTTCCTATGGGAATCCGATCCAAGTAGTCCGAACTTTAAACCCGATACATCAACCAATGAAACTATCATTGTCGATTTGGAAATTCCTACGGGAGCTGCAAGCGTGGTCTTGACATTCGGTTTATTCGATGCAGGCAATGACTGGTGGTGGGCGATTGACAACCTTGAAGTCAGCGGTCTTCCCAGAGAGAGAGTCATTGCCCTTTCCGAGGATTTCGAAGGATTGGAATTGGGTCCGAATGTGGATGAACAACTTGCCGGCGACGAAGTATGGACGGATACGCCACCTGCCGGTTGGACTGTTGATGAAAGTGGAATTGCCGGCATAGGTGACCCTGCCACTGATGGCGTTACGGAATGGGCCGGATGGGCCTTCGCCGACAAGGCATGGTGTACCGAAGCAGCAGGTGACCAGAATCGTTCACAGTTTGAGCTGGGAAGCGGCACTGTTGCTGTCGCTGACCCGGATGAGTGGGATGACGCAGATCATCCGGAGCCTAATTCAGATAATCCTTATGATACGTGGCTGAGTACGCCTGCAATCGATATCTCCGGTTTTGAGGCTGGTACGCTTCAGCTCAAATTCGATTCAAGTTGGCGTCCTGAGTTTGATGACGACTATCACCAGACAGCAATAGTGACTGCCTCTTTCGACGGGGCAGATCCTGTCAGATTGTTACTTTGGGAATCCGATGGCAGTAGCCCGAACTTTAAACCGGATGCCACTAACGAAACAGTCATTGTTGATTTAGAGAATCCAGATGGGGCCGCGAGTGTGGTTTTGGAATTTGGATTATTCGACGCCGGCAATGACTGGTGGTGGGCGATTGACCATGTACAAGTGAGCGGCTTTCTCAAGAGTGAAGCTGTCCCGGTACGTATCTTCTCTGAGAAGTTCGATAGTGTGATTTTGACTCCCAGCGTTGATGAAGCTCCTCCGGGCAATTTCTGGACTAAAACACCCCCGGATGGCTGGAGTGTTGACGATAGCGGTATGCCGGGCATTGGTGACCCGGCTACTGATGGTGTGGTCGAATGGGCCGGATGGAGTTTTGCGGATAAGGATTGGTGGGTCCAGGTAGCCGGTGACCAGGAGCGTTCGACATTTGAACTTGGAACCGGTACTGTAGCTATTACCGATCCGGATGAGTGGGATGATGCACCTCATGCAGAAGGTACATTTAACAGCTTCCTCGAAACGCCTGTGATTGATATTTCGGGTGTAGATGCTGGCACTCTTGAGCTTACGTTCGATTCAAGCTGGCGTCCATATGCCCAGCAAACTGCCGCTGTAAGTATCTCCTTTGATGGTGGAGATTGGGTGGATGTGCTATTGTTTGAGTCGGATTCAGGCAGCCTGAATTACAAAGCCGACACAACCAGCGAAACGGTAACCGTGTCTCTGGACAATCCGGCAGGGGCTGCAAGTGCTGTAATCTCGTTCGGTTTGTTTGATGCCGGAAACGACTGGTGGTGGGCGATTGACAATCTGGAAGTAACCGGCTCTTCAGTAGGTACTGTTGTCCAACTGTTGTCGGAGGACTTTGAAGGTGTACCTCTGGGGCCGAGTGTTGAGGAAGCTCCTCCCGGCAGGTTCTGGACAGATACACCACCTGAGGGATGGTTTGTTGATGATAGTGGTGTTCCCGGCGCCGGTGATCCGGCCAATGATGGTGTTACTGAGTGGGCTGGATGGAGCTTTGTTAATAAGACATGGTGGGCTCAGGTCGCCGGCGATCAGGAACGCTCACAGTTTGAAAATGGGAGTGCTGTTGTGGCTGTGGTTGACCCGGATGAGTGGGATGACGCTGATCACGCACCCGGTCTTTACAATGCGTTTCTTAGTACACCTGTGATAGACGTTTCCGGTATGGCTGCTGGTACGCTACTGCTTACGTTTGATTCGAGCTGGCGACAGGAAGACACGCAGACTGCCAACCTAATTGTTCAGTACGACAGCGGCAATCCTGTCGAGGTCATGCGCTGGGAATCTGAGCTGGGAGATCCGGCATTTTTCAAGCCGGATGCCAACAACGAGACGGTTACTGTGGGATTGAACAACCCCACAGGGGCAAGAGATTTGGTTATCACATTTGGTATGCTCGACGCCGGCAATGACTGGTGGTGGGCGATTGACAATGTCGAAGTCATAGGCTATATTGATGAGTAAGTATCGTAATTGAGCAATGACACTGGCCGATGTGGGCTGTAGGTCATTAGCAAATGTTTGTGTCAAATCGGGGCCTGTAGCGAATAAGTCGCTACGGGCCTCTTTGTTATATGGCAATACATAAATGTTCGCACAATTTAACTTCCACAAACAAAAAATTCCAAAAGAAAGCCAAAATATAGTGATATGTGATAAGTGCAGGGACAATAAATATGTATGATAAATACAAGGCGGCAAGTTAAGTTCGTGCATATCAGCAGGAAAAACATATCTGATTAAATCAGACAACAAGTCCGGGGGTATCTCAAAACTGAGAAAGTAGTGAATGGGTATCCTTATCAAACCTTTGATTTTGCAGTAGGCATTTTTGAAAAAACAGCAAAATTATTTTAAAATTATTATGATTGTCGGTATTGTTAGTTGCAATGCCTTATTTTCACAATAGTTAAGCGGACATTATTTTTGAACCTCACTAAAAAAATAATGTTAATTATATTGACGGATAAAACGAATATATATATAATGCAGAAAATATACTTTGTGAATGTGAACGCAAGTACTAATGATAAAATAGCATAATTTATGAGATACAGCAGAATACCAGACGAGCCTATTCGGCGGTTGCCGATTTATTTGCGAGGATTGCTTCTTGCGTCTGAACAGGGCCAAAAGAACATATCAAGCAACAATCTGGCGGATTTTGTTGGTGTTTATCCCTGGCAAATAAGAAAGGATTTTTCGTACTTTGGAGATTTTGGGACTCGCGGAGTCGGCTACAACGTTGGGAAGCTCGCAAAGGAAATTAAAAAAATCCTTAAGCTCAATATTAGCCAGAAGGCTGCTTTGGTTGGCGTAGGCAATCTGGGTATGGCAATTTTAGCTTTTCCTGGCTTTGGTATATATGGCCTGGATATCGCGGCGGCTTTCGATGTTAATCCTAAAAAAATTGGCAGGAAAATAAATAATCTCACGATTGAGAACTTCTCTAAACTGGGGACTATAAAGAAAAGGAAAATAAAACTTGCAGTTATGGCAATACCTCGTAAAGCTGCTCAGGAGACGGCGGATGTATTGGTCAAAGCGGGCGTAAGAGGTATTTTAAATTTTTCTCCGTGTTATTTAGTAGTACCTAAGAAAGTCAAAGTAATAACCATTGATATTGCTATGGATATGGCTCGCTTGCCTTACTATATGCCGGCAAGTTGAAGCGTTAAATCAGATGATTATTCTGTCGGTTAATAAGAATAGTAAGTTAACAGGTAAATTTTGGTGAGTAAAATGCAGACTGTTCTTATAAGT
>JABMRO010000317.1 GCA_013202635.1 Planctomycetota bacterium | reverse complement strand
GTGGTCTACCGGTCTCCCCCCCAGCCGGAACCACGCCCTCGCCCTTTTTATGCCTACAGTTAAAGCCTCAGCCCACCTTGCCTATAGTAATTAAATTCGCACCCAGCACCTGAATTCTTATTCGCCGCGGATTTGGAGCACTACCTTTCTGGTTCGCGGGCCGTCAAATTCACAGAAAAAAACAGCCTGCCATGTGCCGAGGTTCAAAGATTTGTCTTTTATCATAATTTGTTCGCTGCAACCGAACAGAGAGCTTTTACAGTGTGCGTCTGAATTGCCCTCGGAATGCCGATAGCCCGGGCGATGATGGGGCATTAATTCTTCCATAGTCAAAAGTATATCGTGCGGCACGGAAGGATCCGCGTTTTCATTTATCGTAATTGCTGCCGTTGTGTGAGGGCAATAGACTATGACATCACCGTATGAGATATCCGATTGACCGACAAATGAGCGAACCTGGCTGGTAATGTCAATCATCTGGTTACGGCTTTTTGAATTAACGCGGAATTCTTCCTGAACGATTTTCATAATTAATCCTCACATCTGTTCGACAACTTCAATACCTAAAAGTTCGCTTAATCCGTGCCTGATAGTCTTTGCGGTCAAATCACAGAGCAAAAGCCTGGTAGGTCTTTTGTCCGGCCCTGCCTTCAGGACGGGGCAATTCGTATAAAACGCGCTGAACTTCTGCGCAAGCTCATAAAGGTAGGCAGTCAGGTAATTAGGCCTGTAATCGGCCACTGCGGCCTGTAGAGCCTCGCCGTAGCGAATCAGATACTTTGCCAGGTCAAGCTCAGCCGGCTCAGTCAAAGTCAGAGCATCCAGCCCGGCAAGCTCATCTTCAATATCAACATCCTTGCCCTGCGCCTTTCTCTCGATAGATTTTATACGGGCATATGCGTACTGCATATAAGGTGCTGTATTCCCGTCCATTGCTAACATCTTATCGAAACTGAACACATAGTCACTGGTGCGATTGTTTGAGTAATCGGCGTATTTGACGGCGCCAATTCCGACTGCTTTGGCAATTTGCTCTTTCTCCTGAGATGAAAGCTCAGGATTCTTTTCTTCTACTACCGACTTCGCGCGTTCAACCGCCTCATCAAGCAGCTCTTTTAATTTCACATTTTCGCCCGAGCGAGTCTTTAACGGCGTGCCGTCCTCGCCTAAAACTGTGCCGAACATAACGTGCGAAAGCTCAATATCATCACTGACCCAGCCTGCCATCTTCGCTACCGCAAAGAGCATATCAAAATGCAGCTTCTGACGGGAGTCGGTAACGTAAATAATCTTATCTGCCTTTAGTTCTTTGACACGATATCGCAACGCCGCCAAATCCGTCGTGGCATAAAGATACGCACCATCTGACTTCTGAATAATAAACGGCAAAGGCTCCCCCTCCTTATTCGTAAACCCATCAGGAAAAACACATACCGCGCCATCGGATTCAACAGCAAGTCCCTTTTTCTGAAGCTCATCCACAACTTCCGGCAGACTGTCGTTGTATGTGCTCTCACCTTTTACGTCATCCGATGAAAGATTGGCACCAAGTTGATCATAAATCACCTGGCACCCATTTATTGAAATATCAACAATCCTCTTCCAATATTTTAACGCTCCTTGTTCTCGCTTTTGGAGAGCAACCACATACTCACGAGAAAGCTTCGCAAAATCGGGATCAGAATCATATTCTTTCTTGGCTTCTCGATATAATTGCTCTATGTTTGTTATAACACTAAATGCATCATCGGGTCTTTTTCCAAAGACCTCTTCCATTTTTAAAGCAATTTCTTCGTGTAATGAATAGGCAATTAACATTCCGAACTGTGCTCCCCAATCTCCGATATGGTTTTGGCGAATGACATTGTGACCGAGGCATTCGAGGATTCGGCAGATACAATCGCCGATGATGGTACTTCTAAGGTGGCCGACATGCATCTGCTTGGCAATATTCGGACTGGAAAAATCGACAACTATAGTCTTTTGCTTAGTAGTCTCATCTATACCAAGACTTGCGATGTGCCTATTGATTTCAAGTAACCTGCCCGCTAAAAATTCAGCTTTCAGCCGCAAGTTGATAAAGCCCGGCCCAGCAACCTCAACCGGCTCACAGATATCGCTCAAGTCCAAATTCTTCACCACCTCTTCGGCGAGCTTGCGGGGATTGGTCTTAAGCTTTTTCGCCAGGCCCATTACACCGTTGGCCTGATAATCACCGAACTTAGGATCAGCGGATGGTCGTACTATAGCCGCACAATTATCGAGTCCTGTAGCAGAGGCCATCGCTGTACTAATCCGCTCTTCAAGTATGTAAATAGTTGGCTTCATCCAATATTCAATCGTCAATTGTCAATCGTCAATCTTTCTGCATCTCCCCAGAGTAATTCCAAATCGTAATAGTCTCGATATTCGCTGTCGAAGATGTGGAT
>JABMRO010000316.1 GCA_013202635.1 Planctomycetota bacterium | reverse complement strand
TTCGAGGCCCCTGCAATAGACCCCACCGGCTTTCCGGCGGTGCCTTTCGTTGATAACTGGACTGATATAGACATCGATACCCTGGCCAGTACCAATACCGGTGTATTCGCAAATACCCCCGCAGGCAGCCATGACCACGTAGTCAATGCCGACGGCAGCCAACTGGCCTTCCTGGGCTCGCAGACGGGCAACGCCCTGGAACAGGATTTGACCGCTACTTATAATGTAGGCTGCGATTACCGTCTGACCGTGGCGGTGAGTGTCTCCGGCCTGTTCTCGCCGTCAACCGTCGAGCCGGTGGATGCCATCGAGCTGGTACTCTTCTATCGCGACGGGAACGACGTGGTGGACATCGCGAGCCAGACGGCGGAGGCAGTGGGTATGTCTTCGACACAGCTAACGGATGTCTCACTATACCTGCCGACAGTACAGTCCGGCGATGCCTGGGCGGGTAAGGCCATTGGCGTGGCCCTGCGCGCGGCCGGAATGCCGGGCGGATTCTGGGATCTGGACCAGGTCCGCCTTGCGGAATCGCTGCCTGGTCCGGGTATGGATTCGACGGTTACGGAGTGATAGACTTTTTGGAACAGATCGGACAAGGCGTATTATGAGCCCGATGTCCGAGAAGTAAAATGCGCAAGGTTAACTATCTATCGGAAGTTCATAACGACAAGCGTGCCGGCTTTACCCTTGTAGAGCTGTTGGTGGTGATAGCCATCCTGAGTCTGTTGATCGCGATATTATTGCCGGCACTGACCCAGGCCAAGCATCACGCGCGGCGGATGGCCTGTGCGGGAAACCTCCGCCAGGTTGGAGTGGCAATTCATCTCTATGCTGATGACTTCGATGATACAATCCCCTTCGGGCCGACCGGCCGGCCGGTAACAGGCTCGAATTTCTACACGGTGACCGGTGACGTGACCAGCCTGTTGTCCCTCGAGGACGGCGCTCCTGTGGGACTGGGGCTGCTGCTGAAAGACTACCTCGCACATCAGCCCACGGTCCTGTTCTGCCCGGGAGCAGACCAGCCTTCGGAAGCCAGGGAGCAGCTTGCCAAAGTCGAACAGGCACAGGCTCAGAGTGACTTCTACTATCGCCACGCATCCGTAGCGATGCTCACCGGCAAGCCAAAGACGTTTCACATCAGACTGAGTGACCTGGGCAAAAACAGCAAAGGACAGCCAATAGCCGCTCTGGCAACGGATGTGCAGTTCCTGGCTCATGCATCGCTGGCATCGTTTCAGGTCAAAACCCGAACGAACCACCAACGGACAGCCAGCAACATCCTGTTCGCTGCCGGAAATGTAATTACTGTTTCCAACAGGAACGATATGTTAACGGTGAACATCGGCACGTCCCCGTATGATGCGCTCGAACAAATCCTCGCGATGTTCGAACTGACCGACGACTACCGCTGAAAGATTTCGGACGAATTGGGTTACTTCGAAAAAAAGCGGTAGAACTGTTTTACGGAGATTAGCCTGATGGCGGAAATAGCGGTTGACGTTGTACTGTTACCATCGGAAGAGATGGCGGATAAGGCTGTCGCTGCGAATAAAGAACTTCTGAAACAATACGCCCACAAAATCATCCTGGATAAAGAGAACTGCCTGCCGCATATTTCTTTGGCGATGGGTTGTATTGATGAAAGGAACACGGCAGATATTGAGAAAATTCTTCAGGCAGCCGCAGAACGGAGCTCTTTGGGGCAGCTAAATGCGATCGGCATTCATACTGAAACAAATTCGGCAGGCGAAAAAGTGTCAGTCTTTCAGATAGAAAAGACAGAAGCACTTCAATCACTTCATGAAGAAGTTATGCAAAAACTGGCGTCGTATTTGAGCTATGATGTAAGGGCGGACATGCTGCTTTCTTCGCCGCAGACAGACGAATCAACTTTAGCCTGGATTAAGAATTATCCCAAAAAATCGAGCTTCGAGAAATTTTCCCCGCATATTACAATCGGGTACGGGGAAATAAATAACTTCTCATTTCCAATAAAATTTGCTGTCTCAAAACTTGCGCTGTGCCACCTGGGAAATCACTGCACATGCAGGAAAATTCTTGCATCGGCAGAGATGAAAAGCCGGACGTAAAATATCGAATTGCCCTTGGATGAAAATCTCTTGTGTTATCGAATGGATTCAGATATTCTAAAATTTAGAAGCCCGGTATCGGCTATCTGAAAAACCAAGTTTTATCCGGGCCGATTACGAAACAACACCAAAACCAGTTGGTATACAGATATTTAAGGAGTGAACAGCGATGGAAATGAAACGTCGTGAGTTTTTAGCCAGGTCAATCGCAGGGATGGGCGGAGCTCTGTTAGGTACGGGGTGCCTGGACGCCACAAGGCAGAAACCCGCAAAGCATGACCCGTACGAACTTGTAACGTTAGGAAAAACAAAGATAAAGGCATCTCGCGTGGGCCTCGGTACAGGGATGCGCGGCGGCGGCCGGCAGTCGAATCATACACGCATGGGCAAAGATAAGTTTAATGCGCTGGCGATGGGATGCTATGAACGTGGTGTCAGGCTGTTTGACGCCGCGGATTTGTATGGGACTCACCCGTACCTGGCCGGCGCACTGAAAAAGATGCGGCGCAAAGATTATACAATAGTTAGCAAGATATGGTTTCGCTCCGGCGGAATACCGGAACCTGAACGCCCCAGCCCGGATGTGGTCGTGGAGCGATTTTTAAAGGAACTGAAGACCGATTATCTCGACCTGGTTTTATTTCACTGCGTTACATCCGGCAAATGGCCTGAAGAGCTGGGCGACCAAATGAACATCCTGGCGAAGCTCAAGAAGAAAGGTATCATCCGTGCGCATGGAGTCTCATGTCATTCGCTGGGGGCGCTTCAGGCGTGTGTAAAGGAGCCGTGGGTGGATTCGGTGCACGTTCGTATCAATCCGTACGCGGTGAAAATGGACGTCAAGACGGTCGAAGAAGTTCCTAAAGTAGAGGCAGTTCTCAAAGCGATGCGCAGACAGGGCAAGGCTGTGATAGGGATGAAGATAATAGGTGAGGGGGCTTTTGGCAACAGTCCCGAGAAACGCGATGAATCCATCAAATATGCGCTGGAGTCGGGCTGTGTGGATGCGATGGTCATAGGCTTCGAGAAAGTCGAAGAGGTTGACGACTTCGCCGCACGCGCCCGCAAGGTATCCATCGGCCTGGGCCCTGGCCGGCTATCCGCCCGCCGGTCAGCTCGGGTAGCATAGTATTAAGTAAGTCCGAAAACACAGACAAATCAACTGTAATAAATTAAGCTGTCCTTCGGATAAGATCAAATCCTGCACCGGGCTCAATATCCACAAAACTGATAACCGGTTGTTTATAGGGCTACCTGTGACCGGTCTTTTT
>JABMRO010000315.1 GCA_013202635.1 Planctomycetota bacterium | reverse complement strand
GCGTCGATCTGGAACGCTTCAGCCCCGCTCAAACCGCCCCGGAAACACAAACCCTCAGGTTGCTTACTGCCGGCAGGCTGTCTGTTACAAAGCGTGTGGAAATCCTGATAGACGCCATCGATATTCTGAACAGCCAGGGCTGCCAAATCCTTCTCAAGATAGTCGGCGGAGGACAAACCCGGCAGAAACTAAAACAAATTGTAACCGAAAAGAGTCTTGATAACATTATCGAGATAACAGGCAGAATCGATGCTGAAGATATGCCCCGGGTTTACCGGCAGAACGACATCTTTATAAGTGCCAGTAAACTGGAAGGTATGAGCAATGCAATGCTCGAGGCGATGGCATCAGGTTTGCCGATAATTGCTGCTCGCTGTGAGGGCACCGAAGAGTTAATTGCAGAAAACGGCCTTGTGATAGAAAATGCAAACGCCGAAGAAATCGCCAAAGCAATAAAAAAATTAATCGACGACCGGCAGCTTCGCAATCAAATGTCCATCGCGGCAGGAAAGCAGGCACAGCAGTTTACCTGGGGACGAATTGCCGAAAAATATCTGAACATCTACGAAAGAGTAAAATGAAAATCAGGGTCTTACATGTAATAGACCATCTTGGATATGGTGGAGCACCGGTTGTTGTCAAAAATATAGCCGAAAAGCTCGATACCGAACGCATCGAAACGCTCGTCTGCGCCCTTCGGACAAATCCCGAAGCTATGCCAATCAAAACCACACTCATCAGCTTAACTCACCACAAGTATAATCCCTTTGCCTTCCTGACAATTGCGAAACTCTGCAAACAGCACAAGATAGATATTATCCACGCCCACCTGCAGAAATCGATAATAAGCTGCCTGCTTGCCGGTTTTCTCTGTGATGCCAAAATAATAATCCACGAGCACGGCCCAATCTTCCGCCGCGGCACCGGTTGTATCTACCGCCTTCTTCTGAAGCTGCTGGCCAAAAAGGCATCCGCTGCAATCGCAAATTCACAAGCAACAATTGAAGCCTTAAAACAAACTGCCGGATTCGCCGAACAGTCCGCCTATGTAGTAACTAATTTCGTTGATTTCGCCCGCTTCGACCACTCGCTTTATGACCGCCAAAAGACAAGAGACACCCTCGGAATCACCGAAGACAAAAAAGTCGTCGGATTCCTCGGAAGGCTCGATAGCTGCAAAGGAGTGGATTTACTAATCAAAGCCGCAGCGATTCTTTGTAAAAAAGACCCGCAGTACCATTTTATTATTGTCGGCCAGGGGGCACAAAGAAACCAGCTTGAGCAGCTCGTTCTTCAACTGGGCCTAAAAGAAAATGTCACCTTCACCGGGTTGTGCAAAAACCCGCCCGAAGTTATAAGCGCTTTTGACATCGCCGTCGTCCCCAGCAGGCGCGAGGCATTCGGTATCGCCGCTATCGAATTTATGCGAATGAAAATACCCGTCATCGCCTCTCCGGTCGGAGGACTGGTCGAAGTAGTACAGCATAATAAAACCGGAATCCTGCTGGAGAACCTCAGCGCAGATAATATCGCCCAGGCCGTCAACGCACTCATGCAGGACAACTCTTTACGGGAAACCTTGGCTGAAAACGCCGAGATTTTCTCCCGTAAATTCGACGGCGCCGAACAACTAAAACATATAACCGATATATATGAAAAATTATGCCCGAAAACCTAATTATGTGCGAAGAAGAACAGATAAAATTCAATAAAGAAGTTAACGACGGAATCAGCGGCAAATACGATTGCCTGCACAACGAAATATTCAATCCTATCGAACAGCAGCGATTGGGCAGGGCCTTAAGTACGGCAATTAAGGCAGTGAAAACCGATTCAAAACCTTTATCCGCCCTCGATTACGGAAGCGGCTCCGGAAATCTTACCCGCCACCTGATAGAGGCCGGCATTAACACAGTCTCGGCAGACGTTTCCGATGGCTTTCTGAATTTGATTGAACGAAATTTCTCCCATACCGGCCTCTCGAAAACATTAAAGATTAACGGAAAAGATTTGTCCGGCATCAAAACTGGCCGATTCGATTTGGTCGCTACTTATTCGGTACTGCATCATGTGCCTGATTACATGCAGATAGTAAAGGAAATGTGCAGAGTATTAAAGGCCAGCGGTGTACTTTATATCGACCACGAAGTCAACGAGTCATACTACCAAAGACCGGAAGAATACCTCGAATTTCTACAAGAAGCCCGGCCGATAATAAATCTCAAACGCTGCCTCCGCCTGCTGTTCGACATAAAAGGTTATAAACACATAGTCAGACGCCTCATAAATCCCAGATATAAGAGAGAAGGCGATATTCACGTCTGGCCCGACGACCACATAGAATGGGACAAAATTGAGCAGCTTGTAATCGAAGAAGGTCTCGAAATAGTCCTGAAAGAAGATTATCTGCTTTACAAAAGCGGCTACGACGTCGATGTATATAACGAATATAAAGATAAATG
>JABMRO010000314.1 GCA_013202635.1 Planctomycetota bacterium | reverse complement strand
GGACTGGACCGAATGGAATATCGACCTGCAGGTGTTTGCCGACCAGGGTGTGAACCTTGCCAATGTAACTTCGATTACACTTGGCCTTGGTAACAGGGCTAATCCGACTGCCGGTGGTTCAGGTATGATGTACTTCGACGATATTCGTCTGCATCGCCCGGCGCCTTAAAAAAGGATTTATGCCAATTGATTGAATGGTTGATATAGCAGATTTATATTAATTCGGAGCCTATATCGAGTGATTCGGTATAGGCTCCGTTTGTATTAGAGCAGTTGCCACGACCATTGGCAAATTATGATGTTCGACTATTTTGTAGTTTTCTCCCTTTTGCACTTTATCTGTCTAAGAAAGCCCGGCTTCAGCCAATCCCCAGCGCCTCTATTTGTTTGGTCAATTGAAGGTATGTATTCACTGTGAGATAGCAAAATAAAATACTAACCCCGATTACGATGACCGTTACTATAAGCTTTGAAGCTGTTTTATAACGCGGGTTCAGCCATACAAGAGGTAGAGCAAGCGGCCCAAGGCACAACAGGGCAATTACAATAGTTGAGGTGGAAAAATACCATTTTGTTTTTGCACCGTAAGGTGTCCCCGAGGGAATGCCAACGGGCTTATCGAGGAACTCACCGCAAAAGCGGCACTTTATGGCTTCTTTCTGGATTTGCTCGGCGCAAAAAGGACACTTCCTGGTCTCTGCTATTTGCTCATCCGGTTCGGCTAACATAGTTTCCATGAGAATACCTTACTTTTGAAGAATACCGGCCAAAAGCTCTCTGACATCAGAAGCCACACAACCGGATTATTTACATTAATCGGTATATGGTAATTCACCTGTTATAGCTGGCAGCCATATTTGCCGCGCTCTTATCTCTATATCGTCATAATACGAGTGAACATTAACAATAGAGCTCTTTGAAAGTGTTCAGAAAAAGCTAAAGGAGATGTAAATAGGGGACGATAGAAAAATATGTCTTTTTTGAACGTAAAGACCGTCTTTTCGGCCACCAACCCAATATTGTGCCGATTAAGCGCGAAAAAACTTAGCCCGTCAAAGCCGTGCTTTGCCGGGTCAAAGGAACAGGGTATAATTGGGGCCGGTTCGTTTTGTAACAATTGTCGTGTTTTTTTATTTAAGGCGAAGTATGAAGTTGGCGATTGTATATAACCACGATTCACATAATGTCATTAATCTTTTCGGCATCCCTAACCGTGAATTCATCGGCAAAAAAACAATTAAACTAATTACCGATGCTCTTAAGGCGGACGGACATCAGGTAAAGGCGTTTGAAGGCGACAAAGATATGATTGAACGCCTGGAAGAATTTATGCCCCGTGTTGTCAAGGGAGAACTTCCCGGGCTTGTTTTCAATGTTTCCTATGGGATTCAGGGACAGGCTCGCTACACCCATGTGCCCGGCATTTTAGAGATGGTTGGAATCCCCTATGTTGGCTCCGGGCCGCTTGCTCATGGATTAGCGTTGGACAAGGTCGTGGCAAAAGTGCTTTTTCGACAGTACGGTCTGCCAACGCCGGATTTTGCCGTAGTGGACTCGTGGCCGGGAGAGCTGCCGAATCTCGCTTATCCGCTTATTGTGAAACCCAAAAATGAAGCGGCATCTTTTGGACTGAGGATTGTAAATGATGATGCAGAACTCAAAGAAGGGGTCCAAACTATTTTCGATAATTTTAAGCAGCCTGTCCTCATTGAACAGTACATAGAAGGAAGAGAAATCAACGTTGGACTTATAGGCAACAATCCACCGGAGACACTGCCTCCGGTGGAGCTCATTTTTGGGCCGAATGGCCCGCCGGTTTATACGAATGAAGATAAGAGGAGAACTTCCGGAAGAGAGATCAATTACAAATGTCCCGCACCGTTAAGCGAGGAAATGACAATTCAGGCGCAGAAACTTGCCCGCCGGGCCTTCGAGGTCTTGGGATGTTACGACTGCGCTAGAGTCGATATGAGGCTTGACCAGGAAGGTAATTTTTACTTGTTAGAGGTCAACAGTCTGCCAAGCTTGGGACAACGAGGCTCTTATCTGGTTGGCGCTGCCCAGGCGGGATTTGATTTCAAGTCGCTGATAAACAGATTGGTTGAGGTAGCAAGTGCAAGATATTTCGGAACACCTAAGCCGCAGGTATTGCACGAAAATGGGCAGGATAAAGAGATACGGCTCAGTAGTTTTCTCGCTGAGCGTCGTGACCGGATTGAGCGTAGAATCGAAAATTGGACAAATCTTAATAGTAGAACTTTAGATCCGGTCGGGATTGCCGGAACGATGAAAAAATTATCCGAAAGCTTAAGAAATATTGGCTTAAAGCCAATAGAAGAATATACTGACGAGCCATTTGTAAAGACCTGGCAAACCCGCGAAGGGTTTGTCGATGGCACTGTTTTGATTGGTCATCTGGATGTTCCTATGGCTCTTGATGTGTCGAGGCAGGCTTTCCGCCGCAATCCTGAATGGTTATACGGTGAGGGTGTCGGCTCATCGCGCGCACCAATTGCAATGCTGGAGTTCGTTCTGCGTGGATTGAAAACCATTCACTGTCTTCAGGAGCTTCGGCTTGGGGTGCTGTACTATACGGATGAAGGACGTGAGTGTAATTACAGTTCGGAAATCATACGAAAAGTTGCCGAAAAAGCTGAGAAGGTACTGGTACTCAGGCCGGGCAATATAGGCAATAAAATCATCACGCAATGCAGAGGACATCGCAAGTATCTTTTAGATGTGGAAGCGGCTCCAAGGCGATTAGGCAAAACTTTCAAAAAACAAGGGGCTTTAGAATGGGTATGCTCAAAAATTGAAGAGCTTTCAAAGCTCTCTTCTCAAAAGAAATATGTTGCAGTAGCCGCTTCTGATATACAAGCCACATCATTTCCAATGCTTTTGCCCCATAGGATTACTGTTACCCTTCTGGTCAGTTATATCGAGCAAGAGCTTGCTGATGATATTGAGAAAGAAATTCGCACTATACTTGGAAAGGGCACGATAAAATGGCAATTGGAAAAGATTTCGGAGCGCCCTCCCATGAAGCCTCGTAAGGCAAACCGGGATCTTGCGAAAGCCCTGGCAAAGGTTGCGCAGAAATGGGAAATACCTTTTGCGCAGGAATCCTCTCTTTGGCCTGCGATAGGAGGAGTGGTTCCCGAATCAACTGCCGTAGTTTGCGGCCTGGGACCAATTGCTAAAGACCTGTATACTCCTCATGAAACCGTGGAACGTATAAGTGTTTTACAACGTGCATTGCTACTGGGAGAATTTCTGTTGCAGGATTTGTAAGGGATTATAACTCTATGACTCAAAAGTGGTATGAGCACCTTGAAAGTGAGATTCAAGATCTGAGTCTTTCTAAGATTCGTAAGCCACAGCGTATCGCGGTCGCAAAGACAGGTATGGTTGCGACCCAGCATTATCTTGCTACGGATGCAGGCGTTAGAATCCTTCAGGAAGGAGGAAATGCTATTGATGCTGCAGTCGGTGCTGCCCTTGCGCTCGGGGTTTGTGAGCCGGCCTCTTCCGGTTTGGGCGGACAAACAATGATGTTAATTCATATAGCACGCACCCGTCGAACATTTGCTCTTGATGGGTCTTCACGGGCACCAAATCGTACTTTTTTAACAAGTTTGACCGAGCAGGACCGCATGCGAGGGTATAAAGCAACAACGGTTCCGAGTACTCCTGCCGTCCTTGATTATGTTATTAGAAACTACGGAACAAAAAAGTTCAGCGAAGTTGCTGAGCCGGCTATCTATTACGCTCAGGAAGGCTGTTCTGTTACTGAGCTGCAGCATAATTTGAGCAAACGGTCGTTAAAACATCTGCAAACCAGATCAGCGGGGCCGTTCTTTTTAAAACAAGGACACCTATCGTACAAAATCGGTGAAAAGTTTCGTCAACCAATTTTGGCCAAAACTCTAAGGCGCCTGGCACAAGTCGGAGTCGAGGACTTTTACACGGGCCAAATAGCCAGGTCAATACACAGGGACATGGTTGAAAATGACGGCCTTATTCGTGATGATGATCTTGCCCTGATTCCCTGGCCGATTGAAAGAAAGCCCGTTGCCTGTCACTTTGATGGCTTGCGTGTATTTACTTTCCCACCTCCCGGCGCGGGGCGCACTCTGATTGAAATGCTGAATATCATCAGCCATTTTCCTAAAAAATTACGCGATATTGATACTCCTCAGGGCGCTCTTTTGTTAACACACGTTATACAGCAGGCATTCCGGGACAGGCGCGATCGTCCTCACGAGCCGAACTTCTACGCACAGGTGCCCCAAAAGAAAATGCTTAGCGTTGATTATGCAAAACAGATCGCCAAAACAACTCGTAAGAAAATTTATACCCAGGGTGAAACAACCCACTTGTCCGTGATGGATAAACAGGGCAATGTAGTGGCCCTGACGCAGTCAATTGAACGTATATTCGGGGCTTGTGTCGTCACTCCCAGGCTTGGATTTCTTTACAACAATTATATGAGCGCTTTTGAATATGAAAATATCAGGCATCCATATTATCTGCGCCCGAATAGTGTGCCCTGGGCCAGCGTTGCTCCAACGATTGTTTTCCGCGGTCGAAAGCCATGGCTTGCCATTGGTTCACCCGGCAGTGAACGCATTGTCTCGTCCATTTTGCAGGTACTTATTCGGCTTAAGAATCAATCTCCTTTTCTGGCGGTTGACGCCCCGAGATTACACTGTTCGCTTGAAGGCGTTGTGTCGCTCGAATCGCCCCGGATGCGCAATGATATTCCACAGTTCCTGGAGCAGCACGGATTTAAGATCCGCCAGCGCGACCCGTATTCATTTTACCTGGGGAGCGTTCAATTAGTTATGAATGAGGGAGAAAGTTTCTTTGGAGTTGCAGATCCCCGCCGAGACGGCGCCGCTGGAGGGCCTGGCTAATGAGGCTGCCTGTACTCATTTCAGTTCCACATGCGGGTTTGGAGGTTCCCGAAGAGGTCGGCGATAAATGTATTCTTAGGACCCGGGAGCTTATCGCCGATAGCGATGAAGGGGCATCGGAAATTTATAACTATGAATCTGATGTGGCAGTCTTTATGACGACGAATATCGCTCGAGCCATAGTAGATTTGAATCGCTCTCCAAATGACTTTGGCGCTGATGGAGTGGTTAAGACACATACCTGCTGGGGCATACCCATTTATCAAAAAACATTGTTGAAAGACCAGGCCAAAATCCTTTTAGATCGGTATTATCGGCCATATCATACAAAACTGTCTGTATTATCAAAAAATGTTCTGTTCGGGCTGGATTGCCACACGATGTCAGCCATTGCTCCTCCTGTTGGTCCTGATCCGGGTCAGGAACGGCCCAAAGTTTGCTTAAGTAACGCAGGCGCAACATGTCCGCAGTCATGGCTGGACCTGTTGGCGGGTTATTTGGCCGAGGAGTTAGTAGTAGAGGTCTCTAAAAATGAACCTTTCAAAGGAGGGCATATTATTCGATCCCATTCAAAAGAAATCCCCTGGATTCAACTGGAACTTTCAAGGGCTCCTTTCCTGTCCCTTGACGCTAAACGGTCTAAAATACTGCGAAGCCTGAGGCGTTTCTGCAAGGCTCTTTGCGATGATAAAACTTCATATATCGGGCCCTGAGGATGAGGATGTTAAATTACCGCGGCAATAAACAGCAATAAAGCACCGGATGTTGCAGCGATGAAAGTGATTCTTGACCATTTTGCATACTTAGCAAAATCCGGATGCTGGTCTTCGAACTCGTAGTAAT
>JABMRO010000313.1 GCA_013202635.1 Planctomycetota bacterium | reverse complement strand
CCTCACGGGTGTGATCCGTGCGCTCTAGCCAACTGAGCTAATCGCCCTGATAATTTTACAATTTCAATTAACGAACAGAATTTTAACCCGTAACTCGCAAATCGTCAATCGCAATTTAAGAGTCTCTCCTGATAATCCCTCGTCGGCCAGAGACCGAGCGAGTCGATTGTGGACAAGGAAGGCGAAACAGGCAATGTACAGCATTGTCGATGCAGCCCTGACGTAGGCCACGATCGACACAGCCGGTTGAAGCCGGAGGGTTATCAGGATAGGCTCTAAGTAGCCACAATATTGAGACGCCCTAATTTGACGCCCTTCATGCTCAATATGCTCTCAGCGACCTTATTGATTTCGCCGACTTGCCCCCGAATCACAATCACCTCCAGACAATCGTGCTCATCCAGATGAACGTGCAGAGAGGAAATCACCTGAAGGGAAGATGCCAGACTGTGCGAATGCTGCAGAGTAATCAACTTGTCGGTCAGCTTTGTCGAATGATGGTCGTAAACCAGAAATACCGCAGCCACCCCTTTGGCTTTTGGGTCGCCCAGCCGCTCTTCACTCAGCTCCCGGCGTACAAGGTCACGCAGCGCCTCCGATCGGCTCTGATAACCCTGTTTTCCAATAAGCTCATCGAACATCGAAAGCAGCTCTTTATCAAGCGAGACTCCGATACGTTCAAATTGCGTCATCTTCATTCTCCCCATAACTACTAAATTTCACTATCTGCTCTTATAACCGGCCTTTTCGAGCACAGTCTGCTTATTTCGCCAACTGCCGTATGACATCAATCATCGCGTGCGTTCCGTCCCGGCCACGGTCCCGGGCCTGAAGGACGGTAAATAACTGATGTACCAAAGCAACACCCGGCAAGGGCAGCTTCAAATGTTCGGCGTACTCCAAAACCAGCCGTAAATCTTTCTGCTGCAAATCGACCATAAAGGCGGGCTTGAAATCTCCGGCAATTATTTTCGGCCCGATCGCTTTTAAAGAGTGACTTGACGCGGCGCCCGCGGAAGTTACTTTCAACGTAGTCTCCAAATCCAGTCCTGCCTTTTCGGCGAAAGCAAGACCCTCGGCAACACTCATTATAGTGTGAACAACCATTACCTGGTTGGCCAATTTAGTCATTTGCCCACAGCCCAGAGAACCGCAGTAAATGACCGTCCGTCCCATCACCTCCATAATGGGGCGTACTTTTTCGACAGCTTCCTCCGGCCCGCCCATCATTATCGACAGCCTGCCTTCTACCGCCCCTGTTTCGCCGCCGCTTATGGGCGCATCGATTAAGGTTACACCTTTAGCCTCAAGAACCTGCCCCATTTCCTTCGTGGCCGCCGGTGATATAGTGCTCATATCGACACAGATAAGGCCCCTCGATGCCGTCTCGATTACGCCGTTTTCACCAAGAAGCACCCCCTTAACGTCAGGCGTGTCGGTAACACAGGTTATTACAACATCGCTGTCGCCGGCAACATCGGCCGGGCTCCCGGCCCAGGCCGCGCCTTCATCCAGAAGTTGCCGGGCCTTTGACTTTGTACGGCTATAGACGGTTAAAGAGTACCCCGCTCTCAGCAGGTTCCGGGCCATTGGCTTGCCCATAATACCCGTGCCGATAAAGCCGATACTCTCTTTGGACATATGTTTATATCACCTCAAGCCGGCGAAGGATAGTCTTTGTCCAGCGACCGCTGCGAAGCTGAGAAAAGATAAGCAATAACAGTATCAACAGCCAGAAACCGCTGAACCGCAGATAGAAAAGGATAATGTCGAACATATCACCGGCTTCAGCAGAACTCCACTTCACCAATTCGCCGGGCGTATATATCGCGCCGATAACCACACCGCTAAAGATTCTCTGCCAGGGCAGCAGAAGAAGCAGCATAATAAGCGACAGGAAAAATGCCCGGCAGATATGGTTTATTCCTCCAAGCCTGCCTACCAGCGAAATCTTCATAGCCATCAGTATTGTCAGACAGTAAAGCAAACCAGACAGTATAAGTATGGCGTTAACAACCCGGATGCCAACCGCCAGGTGTTTGAAGGTTACTCCAAAAAAAGATTTCTCCACTTCCGCTGCATCCGGCTCGCTTTGCTCGGCAGCCACTTTTTGCGCAGCCTCGTTAACATCCTGCACCTTCTGACCTAAACCCCCAGCCACAGCAGCCTCACTACTTTGGACCACGTCACCGGGACATCCTTCAGCGGGAATGTAACCCGTTTTAACAGCCCAAAAGGATACCTGCAACAGCAGAAGGCATAAAAGTACAATGACAAAGAAGAAATTTTTCCATCCCCTGAATACTCCAATCGCTTCAAGACAATCGGTAGTATCCAATAAACTGTTCGGGCCGCCTTGGTTCTCGTTCATTTTTCAATCTCCTATCCAAATTTTGTGTTATTATTTAAACCGAAACTGCATGACACCTCCAAATAAATATGGGAGTGCTGGAAAAAAGCTTTTCATGCCTCTCTTTCCTCACAACAGTGTCATATATTCTGCAGACACCGATAATTATCAGCCATCCGCCAATTATTATGCTTCATATCCTCCATAAGTGCAAGTAATTTATCTCAAACTCTAAAAAACACGTCGCCGGGCTTGAAGCCTGCTCACTCGAATCTCGCTCGGTTTTCACTGCCTTATTTATTCGGGAAACCTTCTAACAAACCGATCTTTTCGATTGGAATTCGCTTAAAACCGAGTTTATAGGCGCCGGAATCGTCTTTAAGCTGAAAGTTCATATTAGCCTTATCAATAAAACCCGGCTCTTTATCTATGAGATTATCCTCCATAGTAACAATATTTTTATCAACGCCGTGCAGGTCCAGCCATTTGCCGCCGGAGCAAATATTTCGCCGGACAATATTACCCTTCGGCACAGCCGGCTCATCTTCCAATATGTTCACGAGCCCGGGATAGCGCTTCCGCCAGAGTTCGGACATATATGGCATTGCCTTCAATCTCTCTGTCATGGTAGTATTCACGTGGTATCCGGCCCAGGTCATAGCACGCGCGTCAATGTGCAAAGACGGCCGGCAGTCCACGAAAATATTGTTCTCAACAAGGCAGTCGCGCCCGCCTCCGATAAAAGCGGCTCGTGTGACCCGGTAGAAAACGTTGCCATAAATCTTCGTGCCGCAAAACATATCATCCAGATAGACACCTACGCATCCGCGGTCTCTGAATCCGGTGACCTCATGAAGGTAGTTGTAGCGGATAACGGTCCCCCGCATCGTCCAGTCGCGTCCGGCATAGATGGCGCCGGCATCGTTCGACTCCAGACAGACGTTGTGGATTTCGTTGAACTCAATGGCGTGGTCGTTGCCGCCGAACATAACAGCCATGTGCGGGGCGGTATGGATAAGATTGTGCCCCGCCCGGTTCCCGACTCCGTTAAGCGCGATTGCTGGTGTGTACATGCGCTGCCATCGGCCGTAGTGGTGGATGTAGTTGTTCTCCGCAAAATGTCCACCGGGCTTTAGCGCCTGCCGCTCGCCGCCCCGCAGACTAATACCGCCGCTGCCGGTCGCATAGATTTCACAAGCCACGACGCCGTTATTGCTGCCGCCTCCTATCTGTACGGCTGAACCTCCAAGGTTGCGCAGTATGCACCCGGCGATTTGCGTGTGTTTGCAGTTGTTCATCACCACGGCCGTGCCGCGGGCCGCCTCGAATATAATACCCTTAATAACAATATGTGAAACACCTGTCATGTTCACAAGTCTGTTCAGCACGGAAACGACTGCACGTCCTTTTTCGATTGGCTCCGGCGGCCAGAAATAAAGAATGCCCGTCTTCCGATCAAGGTACCACTCGCCGGGTCTGTCAAGCTCGGCCAGGATATTCAACCCGTAGAACCACTGGCCGATACGGTAACCGTAGTTATGGTACGGCGGCTTTACGGAAATGATGCGCTTCTCGGTATCGATTGATTCGATCTGCTGCCGTTCGTCAGACCAGTCCCAGAACCAGTAGCCGTGCACCCATACGTCGTTTTCCCCGACCCAGCGTTTCGGCCTGTCGTCGGCGTACATGAACTTGCCGGTCTTACTGCCCTTTGTGCCCCTAACATTGACAGTACCGGGTTCAACCAAGCCGGCTATTTTGACGAATCCCTCGTTCGGCCACCGCGCCAACGTCATCGGCTTATCCTCAAAGAACAGCTCCAGACCGGTTGAATGCGCAGGCCCACCGAATCTTCGCGGCGAAACTTTACCGAAGTCCGTAATCCCCTGCACTCTCAGGTCGGTTTGTAATATCTTGTCTCGATACTTTTCATCGATTCTTTTAAGAATGGCCGGATTGCTGATAAGTGTAAATCCGTCAATCTGCTTACCGCCTATCAACCGTACCTTTTCATTCTTATACGCTCGGTACACAATCGGCGAGCTTTCGGTGCCGCTGTCGGCGGCGGTCAACTCAAAACTCTTTTTCAATGGATATACACCGCCGCGAATGTGGACTGTAACGCCGCCTTCGGGCAAATCACCCGCTTTTTTAAGCTCCCGGATTGCATCGCGGGCCTTCGCAAGGGTTGCAAACGGTCTGTCCCGGCCGCCCGAGGCCGAATCATCACCCGACGATGAAACGTAGAAGTTTACCTTCGCAGTTGCGGCAGGTACAAATATCACCAAAGCCAAAAAAACTATAGTGTTTCTCCATAAGGAGTCCTTAGGACTGCAAATATCATTACGCATCTGTTTACCCTCCAACTAAATAATGAGTTCCAAGGCAACGGGGGCCTCCTGTTTATTCCGGTAAAAGTTTTTTGCGGACAAGGAATCGAATAGCCGTATCGAGTAAGCTGTCGGTCTTACCAATAAAATCTGTGGGAACCGGTTCAATAATAACATCAGGCTGAATACCGTTGCCATCGTACAATTTCCCATTTGGCTGAAACGAAGCCATCGAGGACAAGCGAATTCTAATGTGGGAATTACGCAAGCGATAGTCCCGAGAACATCCGCTTCCGCCGCCGCTGGGCAGGCCCATCAAGGTGACATTCTTCCAGCCTTTGAAAGCTCCAAGGAAGATGTCGCAAGCGCTGAAATTATATCGGTCCATCAGAATCACCACGGGCTTGTCGTAGTAATAGTACCTTTCGTTGTTTGCCTGACTAATCACAAAATAGTGCCACCGGCTGAACTGCCCCTTCGGCGGCATCCACTCGGGCTGGAAGGAACCGGCAAAACGGCTGATAACGTCTCGCTCAGCCCTGGAGAAGTGCGGCGACGAGGCCGGATAAAGATAACGTGCTTCAAAATCCGCTTCTATATCCTTCATACCCAGCCGGTACGTCGCCACATTGACGATACGCGGTGATTGGTTCTCGGCCATGAAGAATGGCAAGAGCACGCGTAATGGTGCGCGTCTACCGCCACCGTTTGTTCTGATGTCAATGATAAGACCATCAGTCTGCGCAAAACTACACATTGCCTCAACAAGATCATCGAGGAATTCATGTTCGCCCAGCATCATGACGAACCGCAGATAGCCAATATTGGGCTGCAAGATACAACTTTCAACCCGGACATCTTCCAGCGATTTGATTTCAGTTTCAGGTCGCGGCCAGAATCCATAAATCGGTCGTTCCTGAACCAGGGGCAGCTCGATCCGTTTGGTTGATGAGCCATCGGCCGATTCCAGTTGAACCTCAATTGTACCGGACCTGCTCAGGCCGAACTCCTTACGAATACACTCAATATACCGAAGGTTCCGTATCTTATGGTAACGCAAATACTGGGGTGAACCCCTTGCTGTGAATTGCCCGGCGGCCTTGAGCCATGAATCAAACGGCAAACCGTCGATAGCCCGCAAAAATGGAAAATCCGGATCAACAAAGTCCGACCGGTCCGGCTTAAAAGCGACTAATCTTCCATTTGTTTCTTCCATGAGAACCGTTGGAAAACCCGAGCATAACGAACTCAGCCGAACCGTTGAGCTTGCAACTCTACTATGCCCGTCACCAAATAAAGCTATCAGCTTTCCTAACTGGTAGCCGAACAAACTGCGATTAATACCATCGCCGAGCGTACTGCGGATGCTGTCCAGAGCCGCCTTATAATCAACGCCCTTGAGCCTCAGGTAGGAATATCGATTCTCAAGCAGCCATTCGAGTTCATCAAGGTCCTGTTCTGCTTGTTGTGGACTTAACAATTCATTACCTGCCGAATCGAGGTTGATTCTTCGAGTAAGGTATTCGAATTCTTTGGAAACGGTATCGGCGTGTTCGCGATATACCCTCTTCGGCCGTTGACTGTACCAATACCATAAACCGGCAAATATCAACAAGGCTACACCGGCAAATATATGAAAACACCAACGTCGTAAGCCTTTTTTCCGTGGACTATTCTTCATTAGTGATTTTACCGAAGCTGATTCGAGCCGCCTCGATGGTCTTTTCAATGTCAGTCTTGCTGTGGGCCGATGAAACGAACATCGCCTCGTAAGCACTCGGGGCAAGATAAATCCCCTGCCCTAACATCAAAGAAAAGAATTTCTTGAACCGCTTTATATCGGTTGACTGAACATCGGCAAAGTTTTGTATTTTCTTGTCAGTGAAGAAGCAACTCATAATCGAGCCGACCCGATTAAGAGTAACATCGACGCCGGCCTCTTTAGCGGCATCGGTAAGGCCCGCCTCTAACATGGCCGCAGAAGATTCGAGCCTTTCATAAGTGCCTTCCTGCGCGAGTATATCAATTGTCGCGATTGCCGCCGCAGTGGCTAACGGATTACCGCTCAGCGTCCCGGCCTGATAGACCGGCCCGACAGGGGCGAGCATGTCCATAATATCAGTCCGACCCCCGAAAGCCCCCACAGGCAGTCCGCCGCCTATGATTTTACCCAGACAGGTCATATCCGCTTTAACGCCGAAAAGCTGCTGTGCCCCGCCCAGCGCCACGCGAAAGCCGGTTATCACCTCATCGAATATCAGAAGCGAGCCGTTCTTATCGCATAAATCCCGAAGCGTCCGCAGATACCCATCCGCCGGCGGCACGACACCCATATTGGCAGCGACCGGCTCAACCAGAACCGCCGCGATTTTGCCTTTGTGCACCTGGAATGCTTCCGTGACCGCCTCGATATCGTTATAGTCGATTATGACGGTCATCTTCGCGATAGAATCGGGCACGCCGGGACTGGACGCGATGGCGCCCTCGGCAAGGCCCGAGCCGGCGGCCACCAGCAGCGAATCGCTGTGCCCGTGATAGCAGCCGACCATCTTGATTATCAGGTCCTTTTTGGTATAGCCGCGGGCAAGACGGATAGCACTCATTACCGCCTCTGTGCCGCTGCTTACAAGCCGAACCTTCTGGATAGAATCAAATGCGTCGATTATTTTCTTAGCCAGCGCCGTCTCGGCCAATGTCGGGCCGCCGAAAGACGTGCCCTTTTGTGCCGCGGCTATAACCGCCTTTAAAACCTCCGGATGGGCGTGCCCCAGTATCATCGGACCCCACGAGCCGACGTAGTCGATATACTCATTGCCGTCTATATCACGGATTTTCGAGCCGGATGCACTTTCAATAAAAAGAGGGTCCTCATCCACCCCGCCGAACGCCCTCACCGGCGAATTCACACCGCCCGGCAGGCAGACGCAGGCCTCTGAAAACGCCTGTATCGATTTATTATATTTACTTTGTTTGTCCATAATGCCGTGCAATAATAATAGTACCGGTGGCAAAATTCAAACTATTTGTTTAAACTGTCTGCTTACAAAACGGTTTTTAGTGATCCACGGCGGGCTATTTTTCTTGCATTGTCTGTTTGATTTGCTAAACTGACGCCCGTTTATAGAATTTATTTGGAGTAGAATATATGAGTTTAGTCAGGTGGTTCAGGAAAAACAACAAGAAGGTGATGGCGGTGGTCGTCATCGTTATAATGTTCGGCTTTATCGGCGGCGGCACGTTACTGCAGCAGTTCAGCCGAAGAGCAACAGGGCTGCACAAGACAATAGCTTACTTCGGAGACAACAGGAAAATAAATGGCAGCGACTTATCCTACGCGCGCCGGGAGCTGGAAATACTCAGGGCGCTGCGGGCGGATGTCCTGCTGAGGAACCAGGACATGCGCGGAATCCTGCTGGGCGAGCTGCTGTTTACCGAGCAGCGGGCGCAAGCCGCACTTCTGAACCATATAAAGCAGACCATCAGAACATACCAGTACAGGATCAGCAACAAGCAAATCAATGATATATACAGACGTTCCGTGCCGTCCAGCATATACTGGATGTTACTCAAAAACGAAGCAAAGCTCGCGGGCATCAGTGTGCCGAACGAGCAGGCCGGCGAGCTGCTCGGAAAAGTATTACCACAGTTCTACAACGGCCAGACATACTCGCAGATAATTAGATTTCTAATGAACCAGTACGGCCTGCCCGAGCAGCGGCTGCTGGATATATTCAGCGAATTGCTGGCAATAATGCAGTACGCACAGATTATTTGTTCAAACGAAGATATTACAAGCTCACAGATATCCCGGGCTGTCGCAAACGAGCAGGAAACCATTAACGCTGAACTCGTGGAATTTGATTCGGCCGTGTTCGCATCGGGCATCAAGGAGCCGCCGCCTGGCGTCCGGCAGAAGCATTTCGATAAGTACAAGAAATTCGTGCCCTCCGAAGTCAGCGGCGAAAATCCCTTCGGCTTCGGATACAAGCTGCCAGACAGAATGCAGCTTGAATACTTTGTCGTCAGGCTCGATGATGTCGCACCGCTGATAAGTGCGCCCACAAACCAGGAAAAGGAAGATTATTACAACAGGAACAGACAACAGATGTTCATGGAGCAGGTGCCGACCGACCCGAACGACCCGAACTCACCGATGACAGATAAAACTAAAAGCTATGCCGAGGTCATAGATGATATTACAAAGCAGCTTCTGAAAAATAAAATAAATGCAGAAGCAAACAGAATTCTGCAGGAAGCCAAAACAAATACCGAGCCGGCTCTGGAGGATGCAGACATAGAGCCTGAGAAACTCACTGCCGAAAAGCTTAAGGAGATGGCCGGCAGCTATAAAACCGAAGCCGGGCAATTAAGCAACAAGTACAACATCAAGATATATCAGGGCCAAACCGGGTTGCTCAGCCCCGAAGATATGCAAAAAAATGAATATCTTTCAAGGCTGTATGTAGAGGGATACGGGCAAAATCCGGTCTCATTGTCTCAGATTGTATTTGCCGTCGATGATTTAACCGCCAGCGAGCTTGGGCCTTTTGATGTGGCCAGGCCCGTAATGTATCAGAATATCGGGCCCCTAAAAGACCTGTTGGGCTCGCCATGGGCCGGCCTCCAGGACACATCCGGACAGATAACAGCCATTGTTCGCGTAGTCAGGACGGCCAAAGCCGCCGAGCCGCAAAGCATCGACCAGACCTATAGTACAAGCTCGCTTACACTCGACCCGAACGAGCAGCTCGACACGGAAGATGTCTATTCGGTAAGAGAAAAAGTTATAGAAGACCTAAAGAAGCTTGCCGCGATGAAAACCGCAAAAAACAAGGCACAAGAGTTTATTGACCTGACAGCAAAGTATGGCTGGGACAGCACAATTGATAAATTTAACGAACTCTACGGAAAAGACTCGAACGCGCCCGGGATTTCAACTGGGGGAAAAAACGTTGCCGAACCATTCAAACTGCAGAATCTCGCGGACCTGCGAAGAATATCAAAAGCGACAATACAAACTATAGCCGCCCAAAGCGCGGGCAACCCGGCGGCTCCGCTCTTTCTGAACGCGCGCAGGAAACAGCAGCGATTCGTAGAGAAGCTTTATTCACTCGTACCGCAGAACAGCAATAACGTTGACAACTTACCTCTGATGATGGAGTTCAGGCCCGATATGAGCTTCTATTGTATAAAAAATATTTCAGTTAAACGCATCAGCCTCCAGGAGTACGAAAAAATCAAAGCGATGCGATTACAAAGAGAAGATTATATTCAATCCGAGTCCCTGGCGGCCGTACATTTTAATCCGGAAAACATATTAAAACGCACTAACTTCAAACCCGTCGAAACCGAAGAAGCCGAAGATGCAGAAACGTCCGAAGAATCGGAGGCAGCATCGTGACAGAACCGCGATCGAAAGAAAACCACACCATATTTCTCCTGACCGTCGGACTGCTCGCCTGGCTGATACCGGGAGCCGGACATCTGATGATAAAAGAAAATAAACGCGCGATCATCATATCTGTAACTATAATCCTGACCTTTTGCGCAGGCTTATATGTCGGCTCAATAGGAATTATTAATCCCTCCGGAGCAAAGCCCTGGTATGTGGCACAAATTATGAATTCGCCGATAGTGGCAGCCCTGGGGTATCTGGCCAAAACGGGAGACTACTCCGTCTTTGGAAAACCGAACGAAATAGGACAGATATATACCAGCATCGCGGGTTTGCTCAATCTTTTATGCATTGTCAACGCCGTTTATCTGGCTCATCTGTGCAAAATAGAAGCCGCCGGAGACTCCAAATGTCCATAACAGACGCTCTCGTAATGGCGACCTTTACCATACCGGAAAAAATCGGCACTGACCCGCAGTCTATGCTCTGGCTGCTGCCTTTGGTCGCAGCGATAGCTGTCGTCTATAAAGCCACAAAGCTGCCGGAAATAAAAGCCGCCAATTTCCTAAAAGAAGCTGTAATCCTGTCCGGTTCAATCGTTGTTTTTATGTTCGTAACAGCATTAATCCTCTATGCCATCGCACGGCTGGTTATAGAATAACACCACGCAAAAAGACCTGTGAGCTTTTTAACGTCGGCATACATCCGGGCGGATGCAAAAATGGGAAAACTCATCGACTTAAAAAATAGCACCGAATTATTCGTCGTCGTCGTCAGAGGGCTTCTCAAGCACCTCTAATTCGACAAGTGCATTGAAAGCGGCTTTTTGCTCCGCTTCTTTCTTGTTCGTCCCCCATGCGCTTGTGAAATGACGGTCATCGACAACCACCTCCAGCTCAAAGCATTTATTGTGGTCGGGACCTTTTTCATCAAGAAGCATATAAACGGGCTTAAT
>JABMRO010000312.1 GCA_013202635.1 Planctomycetota bacterium | reverse complement strand
GGGAAAGGTAACAAAACCGCACGACCCGCCGGTGGGCGGCGAAGAATTCGACCGGTGCTCACGAGGCAGCGAATCGTTTGTTAAGGAATTCCAGCCGCTTGACCTCGGTGTGTTTCATTTGGATAAGGGACGCGGCCTGTTAACTCTTCGCGCGCTAAATGTCCCGGCCAGGCAGGTAATGGATGTTCGCGCTGTTCTGCTCACACTTACTTAATTGTTAGCAATAGAAGGTCTCCGGTATGAAAAAAATAATAGTACAAAAAATCTGTTTATGTCTTCTTTTGGCAACCTTTAATAGCATCGATACGTTTGCTGCTGTTGAAAAGCCCACAGATAGTTGGATAAGAGCCGGCGGTCTCGGTCAGAAGCCAAAGCGGATTACGAATGCTTTTCCCCTATCCGACCAGAGTAATGAAGGCGACTGGGAAAAATATGAATTAATGAGTGATGAATTTGACGGTGCCAGGCTTGACCCGAATAAATGGCATCCTGTAAATCCGAAGTGGTTGGGAAGGCAGCCCGCATTCTTCTATTCCGGCAACGTTAGTGTAAGTAAAGGCAAGCTGCATCTGGCTATGAAAAAGCAGGAAGTGCCTGAAATGCCGAAAGACAAGGGTTATCACACTTATACTTCCGCGGCGGTTCAAAGCAAAGCCAAGGTCAAATACGGATATTTTGAAGTCAAATGCAGGCCTATGAAATCTCATGGCTCAAGCTCTTTTTGGTTCTATGAAAGCAGCCCTGAATTGTGGACGGAAATAGATGTATTCGAAATAGGCGGCGGGGCCCCCGGGTTTGAACGTAAATACAATATGAACGTGCATGTATTCAGAACGCCGACCGAAAACAAGCACTGGTCTAAGCATGGCCTATGGGCGGCTCCGTTAAATCTGGCCGATGGCTATCATGTTTACGCATTGCAGTGGGATACCGAGAGAATCAAGTGGTATTATGATGGAGTGCTTGTCAGATGGATAGAAAATACCCACTGGCATCAGGCCCTGACGTTGAATTTCGATAGTGAGACGATGCCCAAATGGTTCGGCCTTCCAAAAGATAAGGACCTCCCCTCCACCTATAGCATTGAATATATTCGGGCCTGGAAGAATCGGGAATAAATCTTTTTTCTTCACGAATTGACAGGTATTATTTTATGTCCTTGACCTCAACGACATAAATCATCGTAGGTTCCTTTGGCTTATCCGGCCTGCGGTCTCTGTTGGGTGAGTCTGCTTCCTGCTGCATATAATGTGTAAAGCCCGGCGGCAATGGCCCTCGGTTGACGGCACGAACGTTCGGTATATTATGATAAGCAACTTTGGCTTTCTTAACAGAATATCGCCCCGGTTTCATTGTTAGCAGTTGTTCTCTTGTGAGGGTCAACTGTCCTTTCCCTGGTGTTGCATAAGCATTGTTATAGGCAGTCAAAATGTTCTGTTCTTTTGTGATTGATACTTTGGGGATAGGGGGATACTGTGGAATCGTGCCTCTGCCAGAAAAATAAAAGCGATGTTTCCAGTCGGTTAACTGGATGATTTTCCACTTGGTGTCAATCGGCGTTGTTATATACATTTGATTATGGCCATTTTCATCGAAACGAGTATAACCGATATATGGCCGTCCTTTACTATCCACAACTAAGGAGCCGCCGTTGATTAGTCCGTTGTTCTGTTTTATAGGCTCGACTACATAAGCGTTTTCCGGCGTTATAGGCAATTCCAAATCACGCCCGTCCCAACTCTTCCAGGATAATCCGCGGTCGAGGCTTTTAGCGTAACAAATATCAAAATTGGTTATGACATCCGGAGTTTCACGCCAGCACCAGGCAATATGCCAAACACCTTTTTCGTCTTCTAAGATGCCTCCGAACGGATAGGCGTTGCAGGTTGGATTACGGTCTTGGCCATTCGTAAAAATCGGGACGGTCTTTGTCCATTGTTGAGTTTCTTCGTTATAATGAACCAGGATTCGCATCCCGTTCCCGCTGCCTCCGTGCCGGTACATCATATAAATTGAACCATCGCGAAGCTTCAACAGGGTCGGATATGTGACTCTGTCTTCATAATCACCGGTCCACTTGTGAATGCCTTCGAAAATGCGTATGTCACCGGGGGCTTTTGTTCGATAATACCGCAGGGGTGCGCAGTGCATGTTGCCTGTAATATGAAGATGTCCTTTTCGGTCCTGAAACAATAAAATCCGGTTATGCGTGTCCCATCCAACCCGTTCCGGCAGTTTAACCATGTCCCATTCGGTCTCGCTGAGTTTTCGTTTTCCAATGTTAAGCTGGTGTTCTCCATCATAAAATGCGATGTGCTGATAAACGCCGTCCGAAATTAAACAACGACCGCCGTTTACCGGATGTGATGCTAATCCTTTCGCTACCGGAATTTTGTGTATTTCCACTTGTTCGGCGATAGTCACCCTCGAAGATGCCGGCAGCACAGAACAAAAGATAATAAAGAGTATCAAACGTCGAACAAACATGATATTCACTCCTCAGGATTACTATTACTTCTGCATTACCGACGGGTGCAGGCAACTGTGTCCGGCTGCACTGCCAAACTCGGCTTTTAAGTAATAAATATACCAAATCAGGCAAAGGAATACAGCTATTTGTTTCTTTTGAATTGATGCCATGTTTTGGATTTGACTATGGCTGTTTTGTATAGGATTGATGGCAGGGCAGGGGGGTATGACGGCTCAGACAAGCCGGCAGCCGGTCATTTCCGGATTGAACGAGATAATGAATAACTCAAGGTTTAATCCAGATGTTTCAGGATTTCCCTTGGGCACGGATGATTGGGATTATCGAATCCCACAAAACTTTTCAGAATTGTCCCGTCCTTGTCAACTACGTATGTAGCGGGAATTGATAATTCTATACCGTCGTTGCTGTTTAGTGACACTAAGTCGATACAAAACGATTCGTGAAATTTTCTTATTTCCGGCCCAGCCACCTCGAAGGTCAATCCGAATTGTTTTGCAACTTCGTTATCGACATCAATCAAGGTTTCAAATGTCAAATTAATGTCCGACCTCGTCATTGAAGCCGGCCCGGGTCTATGCGGAGAAATTGCCACAAATTTGATATTGTGTTTCTCAAGCTGCTCATAAACCGCCTGACAAGCCAACAGTTCAAGAGTACAAAATGGACGCCAGCTTCTGCCGTAGAATGTTATTACTAACTTATTGCCGGAAAGCATTTCACTGAAGTGTATGGCTTTGCCTTCGGTATTGGCAAGCGTAAATCCGGGGACCCTGTCCTTTTCTTTAAGCATGCTCTTGATAATATTGGTCTTTTCGATCTGAGTGCGTAAATCCTGGGCGAACACCGATACTTCCTCCTCTTTGTACATTAATTTTCCGTATTAATTCTTCTTGTTTTTTCCTTACAAGGAAATGCTGACCTTACACAAGTGACTTTCGTACCCCCTTTACAACAAGCATTTATCGTTCAGAGCTACTCAGTGACATAAGAGTTAATATAGGCAATATAGCATATTTAGGCAAGTCTGGCAAGTATTTTTTCCCATTATTCTATAATTCTCACAAATGAGAACTCTTGTTTTTTATAATTGCTTATTAATGGAAAAATTCTGTTAAATGTGCATAATTGGTTCATGGTTTCGAATATGGATGGGTGTTTTACCAGGGCCCTCTAACAGATTAAAACATCAAATCCGACGACATAACAGGTCTTGCTATGCCCTATAACATCCGAATTGTGAGCACATAATCCCCACGAAAGTGTGCTAGAGGTACTTTTTTACGTGGTTAAGCTCCTATGCTGGAAAATTTCAAGGGAGAAGTGGATATGAAGACACAAAGCTATAGCCGACGTTATTTCATGAAAATGATAGGCTTTGGTGCGACGTTGGCCCTGCAGAAGCATTCTGTAACATTCGGACAAAACAAAACCGATGCCTTTACAAATAAACCCAATATCATCTTTATTTTGACGGATGATCAGCGTTATGATGCAATGAGTTGTGCCGGACATCCATGGCTTAAAACACCAAATATGGATCGTCTGGCTAAAGAGGGTGTGCTGTTCAGGAACGCATTTGTAACAACTTCGCTGTGCAGTCCTTCGAGGGGCAGTTTTCTTACGGGTTGTTATGCACACACCCACGAAGTATTCAGGAACACCGGAAAGGGCCCGAATCCTTCTTACCCGACATTTCCCCGGCTATTACAGAAGGCCGGTTATGAAACAGCTTTTATTGGAAAATGGCATATGTCGAGGCAGGACTCCCCCCGGCCGGGATTTGAACATTGGGTGAGCTTTAGCGGCCAGGGCGGATACGACAATAACAAACTCAATGTAGAGGGACAAACCGTCCGTTCTGAAACCTACGTTACCGATGAGCTGACCAATTATGCAGTAAGATTTCTGAAAAAGCAGCATGATAGACCCTTCATGCTCTACCTGAGCCACAAGGCTGTACATGCCCCGTTCACTCCGGCAAAACGGCATGCGAATCTTTATTCGGATGTCGAAATCGAATCACGGCACAATCCAAAAGACAACCTGAACACCAAGCCGAAGTGGGGCAGGAAAATGGATAAAAACTGGAAAAGCCAAATACTTGATTACTACCGTTCTTTGGTGGCTGTCGATGAAAGTATTGGCCGTGTTTTTGATACGCTCGAAAAGATTAAGGCTCTCGACAATACCGTAATCCTCTTTGCAGGTGATAATGGCTATTTCCACGGTGAACATGGTGGAATGTGGGACAAACGAGCGGCGTATGAACCATCCATGAGGATACCGCTGATTATGCGTTACCCGCATCTTGTAAGCTCTGCGACTGTGTGCGAGGAAATGGTGTTGAGCATAGACCTGGCACCGACAACTCTTGAGCTGGCGGGGGTTCCGGTCCCCGGGACAATGCAGGGGCAAAGCTGGCTGAGTGTGCTCAAGGGCCGGCCGGGACGAAAGAGTTTTCTCTACGAATACTTTCAGGAAGTGGACCGAAAATACAAAAGGCCGACCGTGATTGCCGTCCGGACGAAACAATGGAAATATGTCACTTACCCTCTCGATGACAGTCTGACCGGCGAGCTGTACGACCTAAGAACCGACCCTGAGGAGCTAAGCAACCTTGTTGGAAACCCCGGATATGCTGATATTACAGAGCATATGAAAATAGAGCTTGCACAGCTCAAAAAGAAAACCGGCTTCAGATATCCTGAATGACAAGATAATAATAGCAAAGAAGGTTGGCTGACAGGCGCATCCTCATGTTTTCGCCCTTTCGTTTTTTGGCCGATGCTTCCACCGCCGGTGCAGCCACCAGTACTGGCTTGGGTCCTCCCTGACAAATTCTTCGATTGCTTTGGTGTATTCGGCGGTAACCCACTCCAACGGCTTATCCTTATCTGCCCACTCTTCGGGAAAGATAATGCGATTAACCCCAATCTCAAAGTAAAAACGATTGCCAATCCTCCTGCTGTATCCCACTCCTATCGGTACGTTATAGGTAATAGCAAGCAAGCCTATACTCTTATAAGTGCTGGCCTTTCGCCCGAAGAAATCGACAAATATTCCTTTTTTACCGGCATCCTGGTCGGCAATAAAACAGAGAGTAGAGCCGGTTGAGGTTATTTTTTCCATTAGTTCGGCAGCGCCCTTTTTGTCGATTATTTGTTGTCCGGCCCGCTTGCGGACACCATATAAATAATCGTTAATGAACCTGTTATCCAATGGCCTGGCGATACTATAAATATTAAAGCCAAAGAGCCCCATAATGTAGCCCATAATTTCAAAGTTGCTGTAATGGGCGGCGACCATCAGCAAGCCCCGGCCTTCCTGCATCAGCCATTTGGCCCTTTCGGTATTCTTGTAACAAGAGTAATCACGCCAGTTATAAGTCTTCACCAGTCGCGGTGTAAATAATACGTCAATCGCCAGCATTACAATGTGCTCAAAGCTTCGCCGTCCTGTTTTCCGGAGCCATTGCTCGCTTTTTTCCGGAAAACTTGCTCTAAGATTCTCCAAAGCCCGCCGCCGGCCGCGATGATAGTATTTCCACAATAATCGACCGAGAAAACAAGCAAAGTTCAGATTGGACTCGATATCGAACATGTATAGAAAAAAAACAAGAATCCGCAACGCAAGATAGCTGAGCCAGTCTTTGAAAGGACTGTTTTTTTTCTTTTTCTTTTTTCTTGGGGGCAAATCGGCCATAGGCAGTGATTTTAGGCTGAATCCAGCCACTGTCAAGTTTTTGGAACGATATAAGAGCAATATCGGCTGTTTTTCTGCCCATTGTTAACTTATTTGAGGTATCCCGTGGCTAACGATATTTAATTATCGCACAGTCATTGTTCGGGAAAGAGTAAGTCAAACGACAAAAATCACTCAGGAAGACGGTTTTTTCACTTGAAATTAAAGCGGGTAATCTGGTATAAATGAGGTTGGCAAAGCTTGTGTTCTCGCAGGCGGTTTGTGGGGATTATGATTATTGAGCCTGTAGGATTTTTGTAGTTTTCCGAATATGAGGAGGATATGTATTATGC
>JABMRO010000311.1 GCA_013202635.1 Planctomycetota bacterium | reverse complement strand
TTTATGGTGCTTGCAACACAAAATCCTATCGAGCAGGAAGGCACTTATCCTTTGCCAGAAGCGCAGTTGGACCGATTTTTCTTCAAACTGCTTGTGCCGTACAGTAATCGCGCGGAACTTCGTACTATTGTTGAACGGACCACCACAGGCCATGAGCCCCAGCCGGAATCTGTGACCGGTACCGAAGGAATAATCCATGCACAGGAACTGGTCAGACATGTCGTTATTGCCGAACACGTGCAGGATTATGCCATTCGCCTGGTACTGGCTACGCATCCTAACGGAGAATTTGCACCGGAGATAACCAGCCGTTTTGTTCGTTTCGGCTCCTCCCCTCGCGGTGTTCAGGCCCTGGTTCTGGCAGGCAAGGTTCGCGCAATGCTCGACGAACGTTATCACGTTAGTTTCAGTGATATTGAGGCCTCAGTACTGCCGGCTATGCGTCATCGTATTCTACTGAACTTCGAAGGTCAGGCCGAAGGAATAAAAACAGATGATATTCTTGAAAAAATACTGGAATGTACTCCTAAAACCATGGAGCAAAAACTTGATGTACCATAAACATGGATCGTATTAAAATGACAAATTCACAAAAGCGATTGACGGATTTACTCGATCCTGATTTTATGAATCGGCTGGATTCGCTCGATTTTATGAGCCGAAAAATTCTCCAGGGTAAGCTTCAGGGCGAACGGCGTTCCAAACGCCATGGTCACAGCGTGGAATTTGCTGATCATCGTCCTTACGTCGCTGGTGATGATTTACGTTTTGTGGACTGGAATATTTATGGCCGATTAGAAAAATTGTTCCTCAAGCTTTTCCTTGAAGAACAGGACCTTACAGTCCATATAGTAGCAGATACCAGTGCCTCAATGACTTTGGGAGAGCCTTCTAAGGAACTTTTCATTAAGAAACTCACGGCTGCTCTTGGTTATGTGAGCCTGGTTAACAACAATCGAGTAACTATCAGCTTTGTTGCTGATGGTATAAAAGGTCAGTTGACCAATATGCGTGGCCGTAACTATTTGCACAAGATGGCGGAATATCTTTTGGCTGCCGACTGCGAGGGATTGTCGCATTTCGATAATGCATGCCGGCAATTAGCCGACGGGCGAATAGGCTCCGGTGTGATGATTGTACTAAGCGACTTTTTGTTCAAAGAGGGCTATGACTCCGGGCTGCGCCGACTGATTGGCGGACGGTACGACCTGTATGCTATTCAGGTGCTATCTGCCCAGGAGCTTTCTCCCGGTATTACCGGTGACTTGAAACTGCTTGATATTGAAGATGCCGACGCCGCAGAGATTACCGTAAGTGCCGCACTGTTGAAGTACTATAAGCGAAACCTCACCGCCTATTGTAATGAATTAAAGGATTTCTGCACACAGCGCGGAGCGGTTTATGTACTCGCCAATTCGGCTGATTCGGTGGAATCATTAGTGCTGAACTATTTGCGGCGAATTCGGTTGCTTCGTTAATGGGAGCAGACCAGATTTTTTACAGAGAGTGTTAATTTATGGAATGGCTGACACCTATGATAGCTGTTTATGCCGCTGCGGTATCTGTGCCGTTGCTGTTGCTGCTGTATTTCCTCAAGCTCAAACGTCGTGAACAGATTGTCTCAAGTACGCTGCTGTGGAAACGAGCTGTGCAGGATTTGCAGGTTAACGCTCCGTTTCAAAGGATAAGGCACAACATTTTACTGCTGTTGCAGTTATTGATGTTGTTGGCGATTTTACTTGCTTTGGCAGGGCCTATACTGTCGCTGCTCGCGGGTCCGGGCCGCCGATACGTATTGCTTATTGACAGATCCGCGAGTATGAACGCTACCGATGTCGAGCCGACCCGTCTGGATGCAGCAAAAGAACAGGCGAAAGTATTCGTTGAGTCGCTGCGCAGCAAGGTCTTCTTTTCCTTACGTGATGACTGCGACCAGACAATGGTCATAGCTTTCGACAATCATGCCAAGGTAATGTGTAATTTTACCTCAGATAAGCGCCAATTGAACATGGCTATAGATACTATAACGCCGAGCGACGGCGATTCTTCTTTGGCCGAGGCGATTGTAGTCGCCCGCGCCTTTGCTCAGTCGCCCGGTGTGGAGGCCGACTTCCTAAGCGCCGAAGAACCGGCCCAACTGGTACTGTTCAGCGATGGGCAAATCCGCGATTTAGAGCAGATTGTGGTTAGTTCCGATGAATTGGTTTTTCACTGCATAGGCGAATCCCGGAAAAATGTCGGCATAACCGCTATGCAGGCGCGAAGGTCCTACGAAAAACCTGATGAGATAAACGTTTTCGCCACATTGACTAATTACGATGATGAAGAAAGAGCCTGTGATATCCAGCTCAGCATAAACAATGATGTCCGTGCGGTAAGGTCGGTGATGGTTCCTCCGCAAAAGACAGACAGTGGTACGGATACCGCCCGGCCCGGTAAGGTGGCAGTGAATTTTTCGTTATCATACGCTGAGGCTGGGATACTGGAAGTAAGACAGTTACAGAGTTCGGGTGAAACGGGGTTCCAGCCGGATTCTTTACCTTGCGACGATACCGCATGGGCCATTTTATCACCCCCTGAAAAGCTCTCAATACTGCTTGTTACTACCGGCAATGTGATACTCGAATCGGCACTAAAGTCTTGTCCGGTTGCTCGGCTTGAAGTTCATTCACCGGCTGAATTTGACGCAATGGACCATTCCGCTATGAGTATTGAGCAGCCTTTTGATGTTATTGTGCTTGATAACCATCTGCCTGCTCAACTGCCAAAGTGCCGGTATCTTATTTTTGGTCGCCCGCCGGATTACATCGATGTGTCAGTTCCTCAACAGCTCGATAACCAGATTATGGTGGATTGGAGGCCAAAACATCCGGTATTGGAATATGTCAATCTTACGAATTTATTCGCTGCGAAGTGTTATAAAATGGTCTTGCCACGTGATGCTGAAGTTCTTGCAGAATTCAATGAGACACCGGCTCTGGCACTGGTCCGGCGAAACGGCAGTGTCTTTCTGCTCGCCGGCTTCGATATTCTTCAGACAAGCTGGCCGTTTGAACCCGGCTTTGTTCTGTTCTGTTATAACGCTGTCAACTTCCTTGGTATGCAGGTTGGACGAAAACAGGAGCTCAACCTGGAAGTTGGACAGCCCATTATTGTCGAGGGTCTGGATCCGGAAATTCTGGCTCGAATCGATGGGCCGGATTTTTCCGGCATGGAAATCAAATCCAATTCTTCAGGTTCCATCCGTTTCGCAGGCACCAGCAGGGTCGGCACGTACAACTTAAGCGTACCGGCTCAGCCAATTAGATTTTATGCCGTCAATCTGCTTGATGCGATGGAAAGCAATATAGACCCCCTTAAGAAGATTGTCTTCTCAGGACAGCCGGTAGAAGCTCAGGAGCGCGCCCCGAGTCGGGCAAATCTTCCATTGTGGCCTTTTCTTGTAGGACTGGCCTTGGTACTTGCGTGTCTTGAATGGTTAATATATAATCTTAAAGTTAGGATATAGTGCATAACTTTCGTATGTGAAGAGGTTTACAAATGTTGCGCATTTCATTAATGATATTGGTTGTTCTTATTTTGCCCGTTGTGGTTTCTGCCTCGACAGACTCAGACTCGCCTTTCAACGTTGATTTTTTCTTCGGTTGGAGTAATTACTATCGTCCTATGGAGTGGACACCGGTGGAAATTGGTATCGCCAGCACTCTTACCGAGCCTTTTGCCGGTTCTGTAACCGTCTCAGCTCAACAGGACGGTTTGAATGCCCTGGATGTTGTTCATACCTTTGTCCTTACACCGGATGTTCCACTGCATCTGCCACTTGTAACGAAGCTGGCGTTTACCGCTGATAAATGCGGTGTGAGACTCAGCGACGAGCGAGGACGAACACGCTGGGATTATGACTTTAATCTTTGGAACCTTTCCACGAGAAATCGCTTACTGACGGTGGTCCATGAAAATGACTTGTTAATTGGGCTTGTCGGCCGCGGAAAATTCGGCCTGTTGCGGCTACCGAAACAATCCTTCTGTCAATCTCAAAGTGGCCGGGGAAAAGTGTATCTCGGAGATAAACTGCCACGAATGGTTCCCTGGGACTGGACCGGCTTTGTTTCCCTTGACTTGCTCATCCTCTACGATCCCGACTGGAACCTGTTTAATCAGCATCAGTTGAATGCGATTGCTCAGTGGGTCTCCAATGGAGGCAAGTTACTGCTTGTCCCGGGAAGCCAACCCCTGTCCGTTAAGAATCCTATTGCTCAGTTACTTCCTTTTGAATTGCAGGATGTGAAGCGGATTACTGTGGCTGTGAAAACCCTCGAACAGTTAGGACTGATATCCGACGAACCAGACACTGTTATGTGCTGGCCGCTTGTGCCCAAACCAGGTGCCCGCTTTTATGAAATAGAAACTTATAATACCGGCGAATCTCTGTTCGGCACCGGATATACAGGTTTTGGTCGAGTGGGGGTATTGGCTTTCGACCCTTCCACTTTGGCTAATAAACAAAGGGCAAATTCTTCGACGTTCTGGGTCGAGCGTATTACGGCAATTCTGGAAGACTCTCACATTGTGCCCGTTAGGTCCGAACGGCCAATTCCACCGCCTGGTAACACGAGGTCTGCTGTTCGTAGCCGCTCCGGACGTACCGCAACGCCAATGTCACGTAACAAGTATGACGCAATGCCGTTGTCACGTAGTATTAGATTCGTGGAAGATGCCGAAAATAATGATGATAACTCTCGCTTTCAACAACAACAGCGTCGATACGAAATCGGACGGGCACAGGCTGCAAACAATGCGGTTATGGAATACCTTTACGATATTTACGAAATGCGACCTCTGAGCATCTGGTGGGTGATACTTTTGCTGATTACTCTTGCTGTTTTATTAGGACCTGTGGACTATAAAATACTGAAGCGCAGAGGTCGTCTTCCACTGACCTGGCTGACCTGCGCCTTCTGGATTATCCTGTTTACCGTTGGCGCCTATTACGGGGTTCAGGCCCTGCGCGGAGGTAAAATGCAGTTAAGGGTGGTTTCCGTTCTGGACGGAATCGACGGCAGCAATCAAACCTGGTCCACTGATTATTGCGGTTTATTTGCATCCGGCAGCGGCGACTATGAGTTTAAAGGATTAAAGGACAATCAATGGTGGTCCGGCATCGCTCCAAGCCAGCAATCCATCTGGGCCTATAACAGGGAAATCAGCGGCAGAAAAATTTATTGTTTTCAGCATGATGGTGGAAACCTGCCATATTCTCTACCCATCAATATATGGACTATCCAGTGTCTGCTTAATGAGTCTCCCCTGGAGCAGTTGCCTTTCGATGCTCAGGTTGAGCGCAATGGTAATGAGGTCGTCGTAAATATCGTTAATGACTCAAATGCTCCGATTTTAAATGGTTATGCTCTCTTAGGTAATGACCGTGGCATTAATTTTGGTTCGGTTCCGGCCAATGCAACCAAACAGTTCCGCAGCCAGTTGCATACCATGAGGTTTTGGAATAATAACATAGAACGGTATCAGAAATATAGCTCTCCCCAGCGTAGTCGTTCCGGCAATTTCGAAAATGAAGAAGCGTTTTTCGCTCAGGGAAGCTTACAGCGTACTCAGACCATTGGCGCTTATCTTGCTCGCGGGGCGGCGATGGTTTGTGTCCAGTATGATAAGGCTCCAGTGTCGTTTGCAGTAAAGGACCGTTCATGCAGTTATGACCACATACAGTTGGCTCGGCTTGTCGTTTTCCCACAGGAACAGTAAAAGGATACAGGAAATGATTGAAACCAGAAATCTTACTAAGAAATACGGTAATCTAACAGCCGTGGACGATTTGAATTTAACCGTCAAGGACGGTGACATATTCGGTTTCATCGGCCCCAATGGTGCCGGGAAAACCACGACTATGCGTATTTTGGTTACGCTTCTGGAACCTACTCGAGGCAAAGCCTCCATCAATGGTATGGACGTCAGAAGGCACGGCAAAAAGGTTCGCAGGCTGGTTGGGTATATGCCTGACTTTATGGGTGTTTATGACGACCTCAAAGTTTTTGAGTACCTTGAGTTTTTTGCGGCGGCCTTTGGTATAGAACGCAGGAAACGTAAATCCATTGTCGAGGGTGTTCTTGAGCTGACCGACCTTCAATCCAAGCAAAGTACCGCTGTTGACAGTCTTTCCCGCGGTATGCAACAGCGTTTGGGTCTGGCGCGAGTTCTTATTCACGACCCCAAAGTACTTATTCTTGATGAGCCGGCAAGCGGGCTCGACCCGCGCGCCCGAATCGAAATAAGAGAACTGCTCCGCGAGCTAAAGCGCATGGGGAAAACTATTATGATTTCCAGCCATATTCTGAGTGAACTTGAGGAAATTTGCGACCATGTCGGTATTATTGAACATGGCCGTATGGTTTTCAGCGGTACACTGGAAGAAATTCTTCCCCGGCTTGGAATGCAAAGTAAGGTTCGTGTGAAGGTGGCCGATAGTCAGGACAAAGCTGTTGAGTTGCTCACCGCTTTGCCACAAATAAGTCAGGTCCGGATTTCCGGCGATTACATTGCCGTTACTATCCATGAAGGACAGAATGGAGACGGCATTATTGCACGGACTCTTGTTAACGCAGATTTAGATATCATTTCCATTCAACCCGAAAAGCTCAAACTTGACGACGCATTCCTGCAGTTAACCAAAGGGATTGTTCACTAAAGCACACAAAAAAAGGACACGGCTATTGATACTGCAGATAATAAACGGCAAAAGAGGCACTTATGAATACAACATTACTTAGCTTCTTTCCAAAATTGTTCAACCCTGTCTGGTTGACCGGACCGTTGCTCGATAAGGAACTCCGGGTTTCCAGCCGACGGAGAAGAAATTACGTTCTGCGGTTTGCCTACGTGCTCTTTTTAACCATCTTCGTTGCAATAGTCTGGCTCAGTGTAGTCAAATTTCAGGGAACCGCAGCGTACCAAAAATCCAGAATGGCGCTGGCCGGCAAGACCATTATAACTACCATAGTTATGTTTCAGTTCATTGCCACTCAGTTGATAGCCATTATCATGCTCAGCACTTCCATAAGCGACGAAATTTATCATCGTACTCTCGGCGTGCTTATGACTACACCTATTACCAGTTTCCAGATTGTAATAGGAAAGCTCTTCAGTAAACTCTTGCAGTTAATCCTGCTTTTAGCCATCAGTCTGCCGCTTTTGGCTATTGTCCGTATCTTCGGTGGTGTTCCCTGGGATTACGTTCTCTCCAGTCTGTGTATAACACTTACGGCCGTTATCTTCGCTGGGTCGCTTAGTCTGTATTTTTCCATCGGCAACCGTCGTGCCTACGTTGTCATCATCAAAACCGTTTTTACTTTTGGTGTTCTTTTTGCATTTTTTCCAACGGTATTT
>JABMRO010000310.1 GCA_013202635.1 Planctomycetota bacterium | reverse complement strand
CTGAACACACCGTCCAGCAACCGACGCGTGGCGCTTCCTTTTGCGCTGGCCGAGAACAGGATATTAGCGTCCAGAAAGACACGCATCTATGGCCTCGTTTTACGCTTCAGATGACGGGCAAGTTCCTGGTCCGCTCGGTCAAACTCAGCGATGCGCTCATCACCATACATTTCAACCGGAAATGCTACCGCCGGTTTGAGCACAATGCCCTCTGGCGCGTCCTCCGCCATCACCACACCACCTTTTTCAATACCCAGCGACTTGCGCAGCGCTTTAGGCAGTGTCATGCTCCCGCGTTGATTGACCTGAATCGTCGCAGTCATGGTTTATCCTCCTACATACAGTATTACATTTTGTCAGTATTTCAGTATTACCACATATTAGCCTGTCTGTCAATCCTGTCCTGCTTGCAAAAAAAAATAAAAATATCTCGACAAAAAGAACAAGCATATTACAATAGTCACATAAATCATAATAATCACAAATTACAGGGTGAGCTGAATGGAAAAGATTGATTCTACCTCTACAGATTCTTATTACCTCCAATTAGAGAAAATTCTGATTAAGAGGATAAAAGAGGGTGATTTTAAACCCCTGAATCGTTTACCTACAGTTAAGGATCTGAGTAAGATATACGAAGTTGCCCAATTAACAGTAAGAAGGGCGATACAGGACTTAACTGAAAGAGGTTTTATCTACAAGAGAAGAGGCAAGGGAATTTTTATTCGAGAAGATTTCCTGAACTTGCACCTCACTGATAAGAAAGAATGTGTGATTCTGGTTCTACTCCCTTCTTTAATGGACCCGGAAGGCGTTAATATACTCGCCGGCATAGAAAAAGGAGTCCAAAACGGGCAGGGGAAAGACATCCGATTAGATATTAAATCCTATGAATGGAAGTCAAAACGGCAAAAGTCTTACTTAACAAAATTCATCTCGGGAAACTATAGCGGGTTGCTGTTCAGGCCGGATCAAGATACGAGCAAGGAGTATATCCAGTCGGTCGTCGAAAGTGGTAAACCCTTCATACTTATAGACAGGTACTTTCCGGGCTTGCCCACTAATGTTGTCACCATGAATTATTCTCAGATAGCTTATTTGATGACAGCGCTGCTAATCAAGAATCGTAAAAAAAGAATCTGTTACCTTGATCGTATTAATCCGATATCTGACACCAGCAGCTCGTGTAATTTTATCCGGAAGGGTTATCTGCAAGCCATGCAGGATTTTCGGGTCCCCGAGCAGAGACAGAAGATATTGAGTGGACTGGACCGCGATACCTGCAGTGACGAGGAAATCGAAATAAAGATTCTGAATTTCTTAAAAGCCAACAAGGATATAGACGCTTTTTTGTTGGCAAGCGGATACACCGCAAGGAAGCTTTTGAGTGCAAGTAAGAAGATCCGGTATAAAGTGCTGTCTGATACTCAAATAGCTGGGTTTGATCTGGATCCATCGCTTGCCTACGAAGGGATTCCTTTCATCACCGCAAATATAAAACATATGGATATGGGTTTTACCGCAATGAACAAAATGTCTAAATTATTAACTGGGGAAGAAGGTCCAATCATAAGGGAATTTATCAGGTTTGATCTTAAAAGGTATGACGGTTACCGAAATTATGAACGCATAGAGAAGAGAACACAGGATTTTGACGGGATTAAGTTAGCGTACGCTCACGGAATCGCCACCTGATGTGGCTCCCACATTTTTTAATGCAGGAGCAGTCCCAATGTGGGAGCGCGAAAGTCTAACGCTACACTGGAAGAATTGTAAGCGGCTCTGCGAGCGGATTATTTTACATGAGTTGAACCATCCAAATTAACAATAATTTCTGTATTTTGCAGAAATTATTAATGGTTAGAGAATGGAGGTTTTATCAAATGACTGCCAGAAAGCGTGGCATGAGGTTTGGCTTCTGTTACTTTCCCCAGATTACCCGAATAGAAGACTTCTATCCGTTCTGGGTAATAGACAACTGGAACGAAGAAGGTGTTCGCACTGACTTCAGTATTATGAAGGCGCTGGGATGTGATTGTATTAGAATCCATATGACTCCCCCTGTCCCTGGGGCTATCTGTTTTGATCGCTGGAATGTAGCGGACCGCCGAGCAGTTCCCGTTACTGCTGGAAAATATACGCGGATGCTTGACTTTGAGGTGAAACTGGCAAAAGAAAAAGGGTTTAGTATTCACTTTGATATTGGCAGTACCTTTGACGAGCTCACCGAGAATTCTGTTGTCGGTTGGGTCGGCCGTTATAAAGGAGTAGTTGAAAGCTACCAGTTCGCTAATGAGAACTATGGGGCTTTTGCTGCTGACCGGTCTCGCCTGAAGCGCTTACAGCGCTTCTGTGAACTGGGTAAACAGATTGATCCCCGGGCACGTTTTGCTATGGATTTGACCTCGAAGGAAGTAGCTATCATCCGTAAAGATTTCCCAAAACTTTTCCGGCTGCTGAATCCTATTCTTACTCACGGCTGGTTTTATACTGATCAAAGGGGTTGGAGCGAGGATACGCTGAACCAGTTAATTGCAACTCATTCCGGAAAAAAAATGCCCAAACGCAGAGAACTTCTGCCAAATTTCCTGTTTGATCCTGATGTTGATTTTGGTAAGTACGAGGGGATTGCTGATTTTGGAAAGCCGATATGGATTACCGAAATAGTTGGAGCAGGTACCGGCCCTTTTTCCGGATTTGTTCCCGAAGAACAACAGGCCTCGGACTGGCAGCGGGTCATGGAATGTCTCCATAAGAGTTGTCCCGGAGTAGAACGTATTTATCATTGCTGGTTCTCGGATAAACTGCATTATTTTGGGCTTGGCCACCGGCGTTCTTCAGTTGTGGCATATGACGGCACTCCCAAAGAGACAGCTGAAGCTTTTTTGGCCTCGACAAGGAACTACGGTACTTACGGTCAACAACCGGTACAAAGCAAGAATATCCCTGTTGTAATATCTTCACGAGCTGGAAAGGCGCGTTTAGAATGGAAGATAGAGAATAAGAGCGCTGAGGATATCAAGGCATCTTTAACCTTCATATCTTCATCCGGGGTGCAAATTTCCAGAAAACCACGCACTTTACAAATACCGGCTAATAGCGAAAAATCATTTGCAGTGGAGGTCGAAGTCAAAAAATCAGCAGCGCCTACCAATCACATTTTTTCTTCCATTAAGACCAAACATGGAATTGTAGAGCTGTGGGGCGTTATTCGCTGCCCGCGCCGGATTAAGGTTCATAAGAAGATAAAACCGCTGGAAGGTGTTTACTGGAGACCATCACCTGGGTCAGTTGAAGATTTCCTGCAGAAGTATGCCAAGGACTGCGCTGTCGTATTCGGCTCCGGGAGATATTGGAATGGGTTTGATATGGAAATGGCTTCTCGCATACAGGCTATTCTTAGTTCACTCACTGCTGTTTCTCTACCTAGTGTAGCATGGTACGATCTGCGTCAGGTCTGGGATCAACCATTGATTGTAGTCGGAGGCCCAAAATGGAATTTCGTAGCCCAGATATTAGAGTTATCGGTTCCATCTGAGTGTAAGGTTCAATCCCTCGCAAAAGGGGAGGGTGAGATATGTGTAATTGAGAAACCGTTTGGCTCCGGCATGGACCAGTTATTTGCCCTGAATTCACCTGTTCAACTTGTTGGTTTGCGCCAATGTCCGGCAGCCCTTTATATAGCCGGCATTGATGCTGCAGGAACCATGAAGTGTGCTTCCGATCTCCTGCGGCGTATTAAATCTGAGCCACCGGAATTATTTGATCCTTCCTCAAGACAGGCTTGGACATTGCCGCCTGGTACGCAACCTGTTTGGGATATGTAGAAAACAAGTAAAGCCTGCCCGCAGCACTACGTGCAGCGTTGTAGGCGGGCAGGATGATGAGACTGATCCTACTTCGCCAAAGCTATGAAGGACAAGTTGACACTGATATAAAGAAAGAAGATTCCGCCTCG
>JABMRO010000309.1 GCA_013202635.1 Planctomycetota bacterium | reverse complement strand
GCTGATTCCGACCGCTCTGATGGGCGGGACGCTGCCGGATTTGAGCAAATTGTGGGCGAATCAGCAACAGGAAAAAGTAGCATCCGACGCCGGTATAGGAAAAAGCACAGGATTTTTATACTCAATCAATACATTTGGGGCGGTCGCAGGCAGCTTTTTGTCGGGCTACGTGTTCATAAGGATTTTTGGTGTGAGTAACACTGTTTATCTTGCGGGGTCTGCGAATATACTCATCGGAGTTTTCTCATTCATCTTGTCCATGTTCACAGACATACCGATTGAGAAGAAGCAAAAGCATAAGCGTTTGGTACGCAAATCCAAGCCTTCAAAGAGAAGCTTTGCTGAGGATGAAGAAATTACAGAACAGGCCGACAGGAAACGAAAAATTGTGTTGGCTGCGGTATTGGTGGCGGGATTTTGTGCACTGGCTTTAGAGGTTCTGTGGACGAGGGTTCTGCTGTTTGTTCTCGGGACAAGCGTTTATGCTTTCGCGTGCATGCTTACCTGTTTTATTCTGGGTCTTGCGCTTGGGAGCTTTCTTTGCAGCCGGATTTTTTTATCGAAAATCAAAAACGGTATTTTCGCTCTTGGTATCGTAGAGTTTCTGGTGGGGCTTTCTGTGCTGGGATCCATTTTGCTGTTAGGGATGCTCTGGTACATCGACCTTATACTGACTGAGAAGGTGCTTGCGGGCACTTTTTGGAAAGAAGTTGCGGCCCACTTCATAGATGCATCGGTAGTACTGTTGGTGCCTACTGTGTTTATGGGTATGGTTTTTCCTATTGCGGTCAAGGTGTGCGCCGGGTCATGGAAGACTGCGGGTAAAAGGATAGGAGAGGTCTATGCATGCAATACGATGGGTTGTGTGGTAGGCTCTTTCGCAGCGGGCTTTGTGATGGTGCCATTGTTAGGATTGCGGGACAGCTTCCTTGTGATTGTTGCGATTCAGCTTCTGTTAGGCGTTGTAGTTCTTTTTCTTTCAGAGAAACGCAGGTTAATACTCTGTGCTGGTGCGACGGCAGTTTCAGTGGCAGCTATAATTGTTAGTGCACTGTATATCCCGCGTGATATATTCCTGCAGACGATGAATACTTATCACTATCCGAACAAAATCATTTATATCAAAGACGGCGCGACAGGTACGGTTACCGTGCACGATATGCCAGATGGTGACCGGCTCATTGTAGTTGACGGGGTTGATGTGGCGGGAATGAATTTTATGCTGCGCACCACTCAGAAACTTCAGGGATACGTACCGCTGCTGATGCACAAGAACCCGCAAAAAGTGCTGCAAATCGGTTACGGAAGCGGGGAGACTTCAGGAATCGGACTGGCATTCGGCGTTGAAGACTACAGGATAGTTGATGTTTGCCCGAGCGTTTTCGAAGCGGGCAGGTTCTTCGAGACAATCAACCGTTCATCCTACAAAGACCCCCGGCTGAAGAAAATTATAATGGACGGAAAAAACTTTGTGAAGCTTACCGATGAAAAGTTCGACATCATAATGAACGACTCAACTTATCCGGGTACAACGGGAAGCTCGGCACTTTACACATACGAACATTTTATGCAATGCCGTGATAAGCTAAGAGACGACGGCATTCTGTCCTGCTGGATTCCTCTGGATTTGCGAGGTGAAGACCTTCAGTTGGTATTCAAAACTTTTCAGGAGGCGATGCCACATAGTTGTGTTTGGATGGCGAACAATTGTGTCAATAAACATGCCGTATTGGTAGGCAGTAAATCTCCATTGAGAATTGATTTTCAGCGGGCCAAAAAAGCAGTTGAGCGTGAGGACATATCTTCCGACCTTGCGGGGATTAATATTCACTCTGTTTATGATTTACTGGATTGTTTTATCGTCGATGAAGGCGGACTGCGGAGAATAGGAGGTACGGCACCGCTCAATACCGATGACAGGCCACGACTGGAGTTCGGAGCAGCAATAAAGCGGGAGGAGGAAGGATGTTTGATAAATACTATGGAGTGGTTTTCGAGGGAACACAGCTCTGTTTTGCCATATCTTGTGAACCTCGGTGATACGTTAGAAGAATCGCAACAGGTCAAATCGACTTTCGAACAGTATTACAGGGGAACAGGCCACGCCCTAAAGGGGCTTCTTGGGATGTTACAAGGCAACCCTCAGATTATGAACACTGAATTCGAGAAGGCACGACAAGCCAATCCGTTAGAGCGGGATGCCCAGAGCTGTCTTGATGAAATGAACCTGGAGATAAAGGCGCTGGAGGAGGCTGTAGAACGTACGCCGAGAAAACCTATCCTGAGGTCACGTCTTGCAAAAAGGTATCTTCTTTTGAATAACTACGAAGCAGCCAGCAAACAATACCAGAAGTTTTTGGAGCTTGAACCTGAGAATGCCGCGGGGTGGACCAACCTGGGATTTTGTTACAAAATGCTGGAGCAGTTCGAGAAAGCGATTTTAGCTCTTAACAAAGCAATCGAATACAATGACAAGATGGTTCCAGCTTATCGTAATCTGACTGATGTATATGACAGGCTCGCCCGGTCGCACTTTATGCAGAAGGAATACAATCTTGCGCTGGAAAACCTGGAAAAAGCACTGGCTTTAGTCCCGAAAGATTCTCCTTTGTATAAATATCTGCAGGATAGAAAAGCAACTATTATGCGCGCTATCGAAGAAGCAAAACGCTGAGCCGCACATGGTTAAATAGCTAAATAATTACTTACAATTTAGGAGGTCACAAAATGTCAAATGTTTATATCGGCGTCAATATGGAGTTTGTTCGCCATGCCGACAAGTCGTTCGAGTGGGGAGTGGAAAAGGCCGCAGAGTTAGGTTATGAATACATAGAGCCGTGGGTCCACTGGGGACGAGAACTGCTCAGTGAAGCAGGTTACTACCAGAGTGTTTCATTGTTGGACGATCCGTACCGTATCAAGCGGGCCTGCAATAAAGCGGGGGTGAAACTTTCCGGCTTATCGTCGCATACGCCGCTCTGTAAACCAGAAGTGAGTACTGAATACCTCAAACAGGCGATTCGTTTTGCAGCGGAATGTGGTGCTCCAGTAGTCAATACAGATGAAGGTCCGAAACCGGCCTGGACAACGGAGGAAGAAGACCATGTTTTGATGCGGTATGTGTTGAAAGAGGCGGCGGCCTTTGCGGAAGCCCGCGGGATACTTATAGGACTTGAGCCACATCAGCAGTACAGCCAGCACCCCGATGGTCTTGACAGGATTTACGAACTTGTTGATTCGGATGCCATAGGAATCAACTTCGATACGGGCAATAGTTACCTGTGTGGTCATGACCCTATTGAGTGGCTTGGGCGGGTCAAGGACAGGCTGGTACATCTTCACGCCAAAGATATTTCGGTGCAACAGTCAGAGGACGAACGCGGCAAGGTAACAGGTACGCCAGCCGGCTGCGCATGCGGCGAGGGCGTTATTGACTGGAAAAAAGTGGTTGAGATTTGCAAAAAGCTGACTCGAGATATTGTTTTCAGCGTCGAATGTGGTACAGTGGAACAGGCCGAGCGAAGTATCAAACATCTTAAAGAATTGGTATAGTAATCGCAGGAGTTAGTGGTGAATTTATGTATTTCACAGGAAGTTCCCATTTTTCAAACCAAAAGAGATTTATTGGTAAGAACAATGGTTTGGCGATGGTTCCCGGCGATTTTAGTTTTAGCTTTGGCTGCAAGTCCATTTGCTGATAATGCGGCGGCAAGAGAGGCTGAGGTTGATTCACCGCTTTATCTGCTGACTTACGACCACGGCGGAGTGGTGCTCTGGGGGGAGGAGCACTTTTTAAAACATCTTCGCGGTGCCGTTGAATGGCTGGACCGCTATCCAAGCTTTAAGATAGGCCTTGAGAACGAGGCTTATACTTATGATTACCTGGCCGAGCATAATCCAGAAGTGTTGGAGGAAATACGCGGATACCTGAAACGTTACCCGGGACGTTTCGGGATAGGAAGCTGCACATACGGCCAGCCGCTGTCCGTGTTCATAAATGAGGAATCGAATGTTCGCCAGATCGGCTACGCCTTAGAAGCAGACCGGCATCATTTCAACTGCTCTCCGGATGTTTACCTGATGAGCGAACATGCCATGCACAGCCAGATTCCACAAATACTCAATGGATTTGGTTTCTCCGGGGCCATCATGCGGACGCACTATATGATGTATGGTTATAATCCAAACTTCAATGTTGCAATCGGTTTGTGGGCTGGATTAGACGGCTCGCATATCCCAACGATTCCCACTTACGTTGGCGAGGGGGCGGAGTTCGGACGCACGACAACAGACAACTGGATTTTGACCCGCTATCCCGGGCCGGAGTGCAATACCCCGCTGGAGAAGTTCCGTGAAGATTTTGCGCACATCAAGCCGCTTTTGGCCACACGCGCCGACGATTCGGGCTTACGCCGTGAGGGGCTTGTCAAACAGTACGAAGGCAAAGAAGGGTACAAATGGATGCTTCTTGAGGAAATATTCCCTACTTTTCCTGCCCCTGAGAAGAGGTTAAAAACATTACCCAACGACTTTCAGGTTCGGATGCCATGGGGCTATTGCGGCAATGAGATCTGGAATACGTCCCGCCGAGCAGAGGTGGAGGTGCTGACCGCAGAGAGATTAGCAGCGATAGAGCATCTGCTGGGAGGTTCGGGCCACGAAAGTGAGATTCGCCGGTCGTGGCAAAACCTTCTGATCGCACAACACCATGATGTGCAGATATGCGGATTGCTCTCTAACGCCCACAAATTTCTTACAGCATCATTGACAGCTTCCTCCGGTGTTAAAGACAGATGCCTGCGTTATATGGCCCGGCGTATGGAAGGTGGAAAGACCGCACAGGTGACGGTATTTAATCCTCACTCATGGCCAAGGAAGGAATGGGTCGAGGTTAGAGTATCTTTACCGAAAGGTGCCGCCAAGGCACTCGGTTTGCGACGGGGAAAAGAAACGGTACCGGCCATCCTGCTTTCGGCGGACAGGTATTCCGATGGAAGTATCCAGAAGGCATATATGTCAATCTTGGCCGACGTTCCGGCGCTTGGATTAGTGTCCTATGCACTGGTACCTATACAGGACAAGCCGGTTCAACAAAGTACGGGTATTGAGGTAGATAAGGAAAATCTGCGCATCATGAGCCCGCATATAATAGTGCGATTCAATAAAGAAGGTGGAATAAACTCGCTTGTTAACAGGCGCACAAAAGAAGGCTTTTTCAAATCCGGTAAAAGGAGCGGTTTCTTCGCCGGTAAAATCGACGGCCAGGACTGCGAGTCGAAGGGTACGTGGTTTATTGAGCCCGGCCGCAACGGAGCGCCGTGGGCTATCGCCCGTGAATGTGGTTTGATTGGAAGCATTCCTTATACGCTGGAGATTGTTTTACGAGCGGACAACCCGCAGCTCGATTGCCGGGTCCGTTTTCAGTTTCAAGGTCAGAAAATCGGCCGAATAAGCGATAATATGCGGGACTCGAAATCGCCCTTTGTGCATGAAGATAAACTGCGTTTCAAAATCTTCCCGGCGGTAAGTGACGACAGTGTCGGTGTACGCGACCTTCCCTTTGCCATCGCCGAGACCTCAGACCGCTATATCAATGGTCTTTACTGGACAGCACTAACAGACGGCAGCAAGGGCCTGGCAGTTTTCAATCGAGGCACTATGGGTTCAATCCGCGAGGCTGACGGGAGTTTTTCTGTTCCTCTGGCATACGCAATGTATTACATCTGGGGCACCCGCATGCTCAACGGCGACTTTACCTACGAATTCGCACTTTGTCCATTCGGTGGAGACCGGCGTAAGGCAGACCTGCACCGACGCGCTTTAGAGTACAATTTCCCTTGTGTCGGCGTTTTTACCGCTCCCGGGGACGGCCGTTTCGGAAACGAATTGAGTTTATTTAAGGTCACCTCTACGAATGTGGTTGTTTCCGCCCTGTATTGCAAGGAAGGAAAAAGCTATTTACGAATGTATGAATACCAGGGTCGTAACAGCAACGTCCCGGTTGACTATCTGCCGGGACGAACCCGGTTAACAAAGGTGGATTTTGCAGGACGCGGGGGCGAAACCGTTTCCGGACCGCTTAATTTCCGGCCCTGGCAGATTCAAACAGTAAGGATCGAACCTTTAAATTAGCAGGTTTCAAAGGTATTTCAGATTCAGTAAATATTGTTTCGGATTTTAGACGGTCGCAGAAGAACCGACAGTCAAGAATGAGCCAAAAGAAAGTTTTATGAAAAAAGGACATATTAAAAGAAGAGAGTTTTTACAGAGTGCCGGGCTTGGAGCAGCTTCGGTTTTCTTAGGGACAGGCTTAGCGGGATGTGCCGGCGTACCGTTTTTTGGGGCAAAATCCGCACGAAAGCCGAATCTCGTATTTATTTTCGCGGACCAATGGCGTGCACAGGCAACCGGTTATGCCGGCGACCCGAATGCTCAAACGCCCTGCTTAGACAACCTTGCGAAAGAAAGTATAAATTTCACAAATGCCGTATCAGGTTGTCCGGTGTGCACTCCGTATCGCGGAAGCTTACTGACCGGACAGTACTGGCTTACGCACGGTCTCTTTTATAACGACAAGCCCCTGGATCCCGATGCGACGACTATAGGCAAGGTTTACGGCAGGGCCGGTTACGAAACAGGCTATATCGGCAAATGGCACATTGACGGCCATGGCAGGAGTTCTTTCATACCAGAAGAAAGAAGACAGGGCTTTAAGTTCTGGAAGGTATGTGAATGCACACATAACTATAATAAATCACTTTACTACGGCGAAACAGACGTTAAACAATACTGGGACGGTTATGATGCACTCGCTCAGACCCGCGAAGCCCAGAAATACATCCGGCAGCACGCAAACAAAACACCGTTTATTCTTTTTATGTCGTGGGGTCCGCCGCACGCGCCTTATCATACGGCGCCTGAGAAATATCGAAAGATGTTCTCCGCAGATAAAATCATCCTTCATCCCAATGTCCCTGAGTCGCTAAAGAAAAGGGCCCGGGAGGAACTGGCCGGTTATTACGCCCATATCGCAGCATTGGATGACAGCATTGCAGATTTACTTGCGACGCTAAAAAAATGCGGTATTGAAAAAAATACTATTTTTGTTTTTACTTCCGACCATGGTGATATGCTGCATTCACACGGTCAGACAAAAAAACAAAAACCCTGGGAAGAATCGGTCAGGATTCCGTTTTTATTGCGCTATCCTGCGGTACATGGAAAAACAGGCAGAAAGATTGATATGCCGATTAATACACCTGATATTATGCCGACACTGCTCGGTTTGAGCGGTATTACCATTCCAAAATCGGTTGAGGGCAGAGATTTCTCTGGTGTGATTAAAGAGACAGAGTCGCCTGATAATGATGCCGCATTGATAATATGCCCGGTGCCGTTCCATCAATGGAATTATAAGCGGGGTGGTCGGGAATATCGCGGAGTTCGCACACGAAAATATACCTATGTGCGGGACATTAACGGCCCCTGGCTGCTTTATGATAATCAGGCGGATCCATATCAACTGGAAAATCTGTGCAATAGTCCAAAGTATATGCAGGTCCAGCAAAAACTGGAAAAAATATTATTTGAAAAGCTCAAAAAAACAAATGACAAATTTTTACCAGGTCATGAATATATGGCTATGTGGAATTACCAGTGGGACGGAACAGATGGGCCAAAGTAAGCATGTTAAAAAGTAATTGAAGGAGAAGCGGTTATGGAAAAATTCAAAAGTATTGCCATCATTTTTCTGTTGATTGTCGGTTTTTTAGCCGTCTCAAATACGACATTCGCAAAAAATCCGATGCGGATTACGACAGAAGAAAATGTAGTATCTGTACACACAGACCAGCGTGTTTTGCTGCGCTATTGTTACGAGAATGTACCTTTTAAACCCTACGTGCAGCAGTTATTCTCACCGCGTGGAGTTAATGTTCTGCGTGATGCGCCATCTGACCATCAGCATCATCACGCATTGATGTTTGCGATAGCCGTCGATGGTGTAAATTTCTGGGAAGAACAGCAGGCACCTGGCCGACAAGCGCACCGGTCTTTTTCCAATATAAGAATCGACAAACGAGGTGATGGCGCAAGTTTTACGGAACAGCTCGGCTGGGTCAATCCCCGCAGTCAGGAATTATTACTAAAAGAACATCGGACAATCAAAGTTTATCAACCGAAGGACTTCGAAGCTACTGTTTTGAGCTGGCAATCCAGCTTTGCCGTCCCGTCCGGAAAAAAATCAGTGACGCTTACAGGGTCTCATTATTTCGGTTTGGGTATGCGTTTTTTGAAATCGATGGATACCGGCGGTCAGTTCCGCAACGCCGAAGGCAAAATCGGCGAAGTCGTGCGGGGTGACGAACGGCTCGTGCGAGCAGACTGGTGCGCTTATACCGCCAAAGCAAACGGCAAGGTTGTTACGGTCGCCATGTTCGGCCATCCGGATAATTTGCGTCACCCGACACAGTGGTTTACTATGACCAAGTCGTTTGCCTACCTTTCTGCGACGCTGAATCTGCACAGAGAACCGTTGAAGGTTCTATCTGGTAAACCGCTGGCATTATGCTATGCTGTTGCTGTGTGGGACAATCGGGTTGAAAACGAACAAATCGAAAACGTTTATAAATGGTGGGTCAATAGCAAGTAATAATATAAATTAATTGAGGAGAAAGCTATGCATAACAAACAAAAATCACCAGACAAGACAGATAACAGCCTGACACGCCGGCAGTTCATTCACCGGGCGGGCGCAGCCGCGGCGACGGTTACAGTGGCGGGCACATCTGCGAAACGTGCATTCGGCAGGAGCGCCAACGAGCGCATTGGAGTCGGATTTATCGGGTGCGGCGGTCGGAGCCAGGCTCACCTTCAGGCCGTACATTACCTAAAGAACAAGTACGCAAATGTGAAAATTGTTGCAGCCTGTGACGCTTATCGACCCCGAATGAAAAAAGTCATGGACGGCTACAAGGCCAAAGGATATACAGACTATCGCGAGCTGCTTGCCGATTCAAATGTAGATGTTGTCTGCATCGCCACGCCTGACCACCAACACGGCTATCAGGCAATTGACGCGGTTCGAGCGGGCAAAAACGTTTACTGCGAGAAGCCCGTGACACACTGGAGGCAGTTCGGTTTGACCAAACGATTGGCTAAAGAAGTTAAAAAAAGCGGTCGAGTCTTTCAACTCGGAACTCAGGGAATGTACGATGCGGCCTGGCGGCAAATGAAAAAGCTTATTGCGGACGGTTTGATAGGCCAGCCTGTCCACGCCGAGTGCGGTTATTTCCGAGTCGGCGACTGGGGCGAGCGAGGGATGCCAATCGACAATCCAGACGCCAAAGACGGTTCTGAGCTGGACTGGAAAGCGTTCCTCGGCGATTCGCCCAAGCGGCCTTTCGACGTGAGCCGCTACTTCCGCTGGCGGATGTACGAGGATTATGCGGGCGGGCCTTCGACCGATTTATTTCCACATAGCCTGACGCCGGTGTTGTCCATGCTTGGGGTCGGTATGCCCAGCACAGTCGTTGCGACGGGCGGAAAGTTTCGCTACCAGGAGCGTGAGATTCCCGATACGTTTAATATGCTCATAGATTACCCGGAGAAAATCACGGTGGCCGTGCTCGGAACACAGGCCAATAACCATCCGGGGACCGACAGCCGGGGTTCGGGGCAGCGGATTCCCATTATTCGCGGGTGGGAAGGTACGCTCACAATCGAAAAGAACGAAATCGTTTTTATGCCCGCCGACGGTTCCAATAAGAAGCCGCAGCGCTTCGCCATCGAGCACGGGGAAGATTTTGTCGGATACTGGGGGAAATTTCTCGACTGCTGCCGGTCCGGCCAGAAGGATACACTAAGCCCAATGGATTTAGCATACCACGTGCAAACGCCATTACAAATGGGTATGCTCGGTTTGCGCCAGGGCAAAGTCGCACGGTTCGACCCACAAAAAGAAAGAATTATCTTATAAATTCTCCTGCGGGTTGTATAATATACTTGAGAACAAAACAGATATGTAATGAGCCGGAGTACGGCTCCTATGTTTCGTTTATGTCAAAGGTATTTAAATGCAAGCCTTAACCAAGAAAGGAGGCAAATGAAATGTGGAAAAAAATCTTTATTCTATCTATGGTGTTCGTGTTTGTTTTGACTGCGGTGTCTATCGCTGAGGACAGGATTCCTGTAAAGAACAAGGTGCAGAAACGGTTCGACCGGAATCGCAATGGTTTCATCGACCATAAAGAACGGGAACCACTGCACAAGTTCCAGGAGGCAAGAGAGCGTATCGAGGAGCTTTGTGCGATGGCGCGTGAGCATGAAGAGAACGCCAAACACCTTCGGGCCGAGGCAGAGGAGCTTGAACATGCTGTGAAACGCGAACTTGAGCATCGGGAGATGGCCGAGCACAGGGAAAAGATGCACCAAAGAATTGCCGAGCTCAAAGAGGCCGCCGAGCGTGCCGAGCGAGAAGGTCATCACGACAAGGCTCACGAACTCCACGAAAAAGCTGAGATAATAGCCGAGGAGATTGAAGCACACGAAAGGAAAGCCGAGGACAGGAAGCTTCACGAGGCCAAGGAACGTATTGAGCAGTTGCGGCGAATGGCTGCTGAGGCCAAGGCGCACGGCCAGATGGAAAAAAGCAAGGACCTCTGGGCCGAGGCTGAAGAACTTGAACATGCTGTGAAACGCGAACTTGAGCATCGGGAAATAGCCGAGCATATTGAAAAGATGCACCACAGAGTTGCCGAGCTTAAAGAGGCTGCTGAGAACGCCGAGCGAAAAGGACATCATGATAAGGCTCACGAACTCCACGAAAAAGCCCGCCATTTAGCTATGGAAACAGACGAAATCACTCATCGAAAGAAGGCCCATGATATCAAGAAGGAAATCGAGCATCTTCACGCTCTGGCCAGAGAAGCAAAGGAGGCCGGCCATCGCGACAAGGCAGAAGCTATTTTCCGAGAGGCCGAAGAATTAGAGCGTCATCTCAAGGATTTTGCCGAGAGAGATGAAGACGACGATGAAGATGATGACGACGAAGACGATGACGAAGATGAGCTGGAAGAGTTGAAAGAGCAGGTTGAGAAGCTGAGAGATGAAGTCAGACGTTTGCGCGAGGATATTGCCGAGAGAGATGACGACGACGATGATGAAGATGATGACGATGAAGATGATGACGAAGATGAGCTGGAAGAGCTGGAAGATGAGGTTGAGAAGCTGTGAGATGAAGTCAGACGTTTACGCAGGGACATTGAGAAACTCGAAGAGCTTATACACCACAAGATAATGAATCGCTGAACCAGGAACTTTGGGACTGTATATAGCGGGTAAATGAAAATCAGCAAGCCAGGAAAGCTTGCTGATTTTTTTTACCGTCATGTGTTTTGATTAGTAACCCCGGACAGTTGCGGACTGTTCAAGAAAAGAGAGAAAAAAGTGGTTTTTGGCGGTCGATACTGGTATTATATCGTTTCCATGTTCGGCGGCGTAACTGGACGTCAAGCTATTGAGGAGATTTCGAGTAACAGCAAAATCAGAGGAGCTAATTATGAAAAATAGAATAAAAGCGATTAATTCAACCTTCGCAGTACTACTGCTACGGAAAACAAGGATTGTTGTTTGCCTGCTTTTGGTGGCAATGGTTTTAGGTGTAAGCAGCTATGCCGCAATAGAAGTTAAGAAGTACGCCGTACATGATATGGAGCGCAAGAACCCGCCTGTTATCAATCCCGCCAGACGATTCGGCCAAGCGCCGTCCGATGCAATTGTCCTGTTCGACGGTACAGACCTTGTAGAATGGGAAAGCGACAAGGGCGGCGAAGCAAAGTGGAAGATAATCGACGACTATATGGAGGTCCCCAAAAAGGCAGGGGGTATTCATACGGAAAAAGTATTCGGCAATTGCCAATTGCATATCGAGTGGCGTACTCCTAAAGGTCTTGACCCCAAGATAACCGGCCAGAAGCGCAGCAACAGCGGTGTGTCCTTTATGGATAAGTACGAAGTTCAAGTGCTCGATTCATACACAGATGACAACTACAAAACCAACAGAACTTATGCAGACGGTCAGGCCGCGGCGATTTACGGCCAGAATCCTCCGATGGTCAACGCGTGCCGAAAGGCCGGCAAATGGCAAAGCTATGACATCAGCTTCCTTCGCCCGCTATTCGATGAAAGCGGACAGTGTATTCGCAAGGCACGGATTACAGTGATTCATAACGGCGTCGTTGTTCATAATAATCTTGATATCGAGGGCACCACGTCACATAAGAGAAAAGCCAGCTACAAACCTCACGGCAAGGGACGTATCAGGCTTCAGGACCACGGCAATCCGATGTGCTTTCGCAATATCTGGATACGCAAGCTGCCAGAACAGCCGTATCTGATTAAAGACTGATAATTTATCGTCGGCATTTGTAAAGAAAGGCAACAACAATATATTCAGGAAAAGAACAGAAATGAACTTAACGAAATCAAGAGTGTTCACGGTAGCCATAGCGACCATTTTGTTATTGAGTACAGTCAACGCTCAACCTCTGAATGTCCCGGAAGTTTCCAGAGACAAAGTTATTTGCTTTGCACTTTACACTGTCCATAACAATATTATGAAGATGACTGCCCAGTTGTATCCGCTCAGGGAAGGTGAAGACAGGACAGTCCGGCTCGAAACCAAACAGAATGGAAACTGGAAACAAATAGCCCGGACACAAGTAGTTGAAAGGGGCTGGACGGCGGTTTTCCGTATCGAGAACTGGGATTCGACAAAAGATATCGAATATCGCGTCGCTCACGGCAAGAACGCATATTACACAGGTATCATCCGCAAAGACCCGGTCAAGAAAAATACCATCGTCGTGGCGGCGTTTACGGGTAACTCCATAAATCCCAGGCACGGCGGAGACATACCAAAAGTTGATATTGTCGAGAACCTTAAAAAGATAAAACCCGACCTTCTGTTTTTCTCCGGAGACCAGGTTTATGACCACAACAGGCATTACGCTGCCTGGCTAAAGTTCGGCAGGGACTTCGGAGATATTATTCGTATTACCCCGACGATTACAATACCTGATGACCACGACGTCGGTCAGGCCAATTTATGGGGTGCCGGAGGAAGGCTATCACATACCCGCGCCGGCCATGACGGCGGGTATGCGGCCCCGCTTGAGTACGTTAAAGAAGTTGAGCGGGCGCAAACCAGCCATCTGCCCGACCCTTATGACCCCACTCCGATAGAACGGGGCATAGGTGTTTATTATACTTCCCTGACAGTCGGTGGAGTAAACTTTGCCATTATCGAGGACAGGAAATTCAAGTCAGGTCCGAAGGGGCTTGTTCCCCAGCGCGGGCCACGGCCCGACCATATTCTGAACCCCGATTATGACCCGAAGAGCGTGGATGTGCCCGGGGCTACATTATTAGGTGAACGCCAGTTGAAGTTCCTGCGTCAGTGGGGAACCGACTGGCACGGCGCAGATATGAAGGCGGTACTGTCACAGACAATCTTTTGCGGCGGTGCGCATATCCACGGCAGTACAGGGAACCGGCTGCACGCCGATATGGACTCGAACGGCTGGCCTCAAACGGGGCGTAATAAAGCAATCGCCGAGATACGCAGGGCTTTTGCGATACATATTGCGGGCGACCAGCACTTAGCGACAATCTTTCACCATGGGATAGACGAATGGAATGACTCGTGCTATTCGTTCTGCGCGCCGTCAATCGCAAACCTCTATCTGCGGTGGTGGAGGCCGCTTGAGGCGGGCAGGAACCGCGAACCTGGTGGGCCGGAACATACGGGGGAATTCTTAGATGGTTTTGGAAATAAAGTAACGTGCTTAGCTGTCGCCAATCCGAGTCCGAAGCCGAACGGCGGGCAGAAGCTGACGACGCGTGCGGCCGGGTTCGGTATCGTTAAATTCAATAAGAAAAAAAGAGAAATCACAATCGAATGCTGGCCCAGAAACATAGATATTACAGACCGGGCTTCGAGACAATATCCCGGATGGCCCAGGACTATCAAACAAGAGGATAACTATGGGCGTAAGGCCGCGGCTTATCTGCCAACTATACAGGTCAGAGGTATGAAAAATCCGGTTGTTCAGGTCATTGACGAGTCGAACGATGAAATAATTTATACCCTTCGCATCAATGGAACTTCTTTCAGGCCCAAGGTTTTCCAGAAAGGCAAATACACGATCAAGGTCGGCGAACTGGGCACCGACAAGATAAAAATCCTCGAAGGTATCCGAAGCCTTCCGCCTGATAAAACCAAAAAGATACGAGTAAGGCTTTAAGTTAGAGTTTTCGTGAAGACATATAGTAAATAAACGTGCAAAAAAGCCCCCGCCTTGAAGGAGTGTGGATAGTACAAAACAGGGGCTTAACGACTTCCTTCCCTGGAACAAGACTTCCCTCCTTGGAATACGAAATATCAGAGACTATATCTAAGTACCATCTGTTATACCTGATGTAACGGATTTTCCGAATGAAACACTTTTTTTACGTTTATGAATACCCTCTCAAGACGAGTTCGTTGTTTAAAATGGCCTATGAGGTGTTAGTCCAAACGGCCTGCAGCTATTTTTGGCAATATAACTGTTCCACAATCATCGCACATCATTGCCGAACAAGAGGTCATAAGCCCCGTGGACGTCCAATTGCCGACAACAGGTCGCCCCGTTGTAAAGGCAAAGACGAATACACGCTTCAAGCCGTGCAGCTTTGTTTTGTGCCAAACGAGACCTGAACCATAACTGATGAATCCAGCCTCAAGCCTGGTGCCGTATTCTGGGCAGGTCGTGTGAGAAGCATCCTTCATTTGTTTAGTTCTCCTATCTGGGATTACACTCGATAAACGGCCTCTTTATTAAATTGGTCGATCGGTCTGTCCTGGATCGGCGTTTTAGCAGCGGCCCAACCACTGATTATATGGTTTTTCTACGAATTCGTTGAGTACCATACTGAAATGGACAATGATGTGGGGTTGAAACTTCCACCGCTGGCGGATTGTTTGATTTTGACAACATTGATATTTGGATTCTGTTCCAGCCAAGCATTGACTTCATCTTCGAGGCTTTGAAGGTTAGCTCTTTTGCGCTTCTCAAGATTGCTCATGAAGAATAATTTCATTTTCATACAAATCATCTCCTTATCTCAAGTTTACTTATCTATGGCGTAAGCACTCACTATACTATTATACGCTCTGTGTGTGGATTTATTCAAAAGAATTAGCATATCAGAAGAAATAATCGCAACAACGGCCTGCGGGGGGCTTAAGATTGGAAGATGAGGGGGTGGTTTGTGAGAATCTGAAAGTATTAGTTGAATTACGACAGGTAATTATTAAAATGGAGCGGTAAGGAAAAACAAATGTGGGAAGCTGGAGCAATTATTGCGGTTGTCTTAGTTGTTGACCTGTGCATTATAGGCATATACAAGGCGTTGCGACACAGGACAAAAGGATGCGATAACAAGACAAAAAGGTAAATTGTCAGCAGCGAAGAACACCTCTTAAAAAAATCTTTGAGCAGGAATGCGAGTGTTCATCAGTTAAAGTTCCTGGCAATATATATCCTAAGAGGGCATTTACAATAATACCCATGGTGGTGCACAGGCGATATTCTTCGACCTCATTATTAGACGGCTTTACAGGCCGCCACCATTTTCTTCCCAGGTCTGTCTCTTAACGACCCAGATGTCGGGTTGGTACGGTTTGATCTCAGCGTGTTCAGGTATCCATAGTTTGGTCTTATGCCAGCTTTCAACATGGCCGTCATAGAAGGCGAGATTGGCAGAGCCATTATGGCGATACATTGTGGGGCCGCCACATCCGGCGGCCTTGTAGTCATTGACAGTGCCCTGCTGGCCCAATACGTCCCAACCGTCGATGTAATTGGCTCCCCGCCACTTACTCCACCAGTCGTGCGCTTCGTTGAAGTGCAGTTTGCGTGCGGGCTGCCTGACGGTTGACATCTTGTAAGCCAACCTGGTCAGGTCCATGGTGGCAGTCCATGAAGGCGAACCTACCGAAGGATACCAATCTTCGATATTGAAGCCGTAGCTGACAAGGGTCCCCCCTTCGTTGCCACTTTCAATGTCATAGGCGTGCGCCCAGGCTTTCTGTTTATCGCTGGGGCACTTGTATTTCTTTGGAGTTTGAACGGATGATATATCCGTCTCGGCTCCCTCGTAACCGATGTATTTGCGGAAATCGGGATTGCCCGTCCATATAGAAGCCGCCGGGTTGGAGGAGTCGCGGCAAGGCACACCCCAGTCATCAAAATTGGCTGCGTACAGTTGGTTGGCCAGGGCCAGGCTATGGAGGTTGTTGGAGCATACCATCTTGCGCCCCTGGTCCCGGGCCAGGTTCAATGCCGGCATTAGAATGGCCATCAGAACAGCAATGACGGCAATCACAACGAGGAGTTCGATTAGTGTGAATGCTTTTGATTTGCTCATGACCTTTGCCCTCATATGGTTTATTACTTTATCCTACACTGCGTTGGTATGTAAGTCAACCGGAAAATCCGATGGACAAGAATAAAGCCCCAGCGGAACGGAGGGAGAGGAAAAAGCGAGATACTCGCAGGAGCTTGAAGGCTAAACAGTATTTTGGTCATAAATTTTCAGTAATCCTTAAAGTTTCTCATCCATTGTGGCCAGTTTTCGGGCTGGACGCCACCGGTTTTAGTCCAGGTGCCGGCAGTGTCGAACGTACGATGCCATCTGAGCTTCCACAGTTCCTTGAGTCCGAGCTTTCTTACAGAACGGTCGGTGAACAGTCCATTAATAAACCCGTCGTGCCGATTAAGACAGAACCGCTTCATCTCGTTGTTGTTGACGGACTCCACCACATCGCCGTCATACTCCGGAGGGTGATCGGTGTGGTTTGGCCAGGCATCGTCCCAGGCGCAATCCAGGAACATCGGAATGTCCCCTGTTCCTTTGACATCGACCGTGCGCCAGTTGTGTTCCGTCGTCCGGCCATGCAGCGATGTCATATTCGCCGGAGGATTGCATAGCCACCCGTTCGGCGAGTAGCTGCCCGCATCGCCCCCCACGTACCACGC
>JABMRO010000308.1 GCA_013202635.1 Planctomycetota bacterium | reverse complement strand
CTGATACGCTGATAAACTCACAGGCCGAGGACGTGGAAAAGAGAGTTCTTAATGAGACAGATGGGAAAGGAGCAAATTTAGTCATCACTGCGTGTCCGTCACCTGACGCACAGAAGATTGCGCCCCGCCTTGCTGCTATTCACGGTAAGATCAATTTTTTCGGTGGCCTGCCAAAAGGCAAGGATAACGTCAGTCTCAACACGAACCTGTTTCACTATAAGGAACTTATGGTCACCGGTTCTCATGGCTGCAATACATATCACTGCAAGATGGCATTAGACCTGCAGGCATCCGGGAACATAGATTTAAAACCGCTGGTAACAAACAAATTCCCGCTTGACAACATCAAAGAGGCGTTTGATACGGCACTGACAGGAAAGGGGCTTAAAACAGTAATTCTGCCTTAGGTGTCTCTGATATGAAGAATATTCTGCTGAGTATGGACTGGGATTATGTTTCAATGTATCCCGAAATCCATGGAGAATGGAAAAAAGCATACGTGGAAGCCATGGAATGGGCGCTGGAGTTCCTGGAAAAGAAAGGGCTGACAATAACGTTTTTCTGTTGTCCCGAAAACGCGGCAATGTTTCCTGCCTATGTAAAAAAAATTAAAACACTCGGGCATCAAGTCGGACTTCATATACATACCATAGATAAGAACACCACGTCCGGAGATAAGAAAAAGATCATCATTGACGGAAAAGGGATGCTGGAAGACCTGAGTCAGCAGGCTATAAGGTGGTTCAGAGCCGGCATGTTTTATCTTGATAAAGACATCGCCTCAATATTGGCTGAACTGGAATTCACGGGAGACAGTTCGTTGGTTCCTGATATACATATGGAAAAATGGATTTCAGGCATAAATGAAACAAAGCATATGGAGTTCGAGATGCCTATGGATTACAGCGGATTCCCGGAAATGCCATATTACCTTTTACCCTCATTACTTGAGGTTCCTCCAAGCAGATACTGTTTTGACTTCCGTACTCCTGACACGATGATCGAATCTATTAAAGACGACACAAACAACCTTTCTGTTATATATCTTCACCCTAAGAACCTGGATGAGATGGTTTTGAAGGAAAGCATGCAAGGAAAAATGAAAGCCGGTTTGGTTACTGTTGTGGACAGGTTGACAGATGGAAAATTCAGATTCGTGGAGTACGATAATATTCAGGACATGGGAGCGTTCCCCGAAAGACTCGACATTTATGAAAAACTTTACCACTGTGAATAAAATTAAAGTAGCCTTAATCGGTGCAGGGACCTGGGGCAGAGCTCATGCGGAAATTTATTCAAGCCATCACTTATCTGAATTTGTCTCTGTCTGTGATCTTTCAGAACAGAAAGCGAAAGTACTCGCGCAAGATTACGGGGTAAAATATTTCACTGATTATGAGCAAATGCTGGACGACACCGACTGTGATGCGGTTGCTGTTGTCACTCCCGATTTTACACATGCAGGGCCTGTCATTGCAGCCGCGAAGAGAAACAAACACATTCTTTGTGAAAAACCTCTGGCAACATCAGTAGAGGACCTTGAATCAATATTGAATGCTGTAAAAGGCAAAAATATTCAGATAATGGTTGACTTTCATAACCGCTGGAATCCTCCTGTATGCAAAATAAAGGATGATGTCGATGCAGGAAAAATCGGGAAGATCGTCTCGGCATATATTCGTCTTAACGATATTATTTATGTACCGACAAAAATGCTGACGTGGGCGGAGAAGTCATCCATTCTATGGTTTCTCGGCAGCCACGCTGTTGATGTTCTTAACTGGATTATCGGGGCAAAAGTTGAAAGAGTATATTCCGTATGTCATGAAGGAATTCTAAAAGACAGGGGAATCAATGTTCCGGATCTCTATCAAACAGTACTTGAATATTCCAGTGGAGCCGTAGCTACAATGGAAAACAGTTGGATTCTGCCTGATACAAATCCGTATGTGAATGATTACAAGCTGAATATCACAGGCGAAAAAGGCATGTTTAATATGGATTTCTCTCATAACACACTGCTTGAAAGATTCCTTGAAAACGAGGCTTCGCATCCTGATGTTATCTGTAAATCAAGAATCCATGGCAAGCCGACAGGGCTTGCTTATGAGAGTATAAGAGATTTTATCGAACGGATTTATCATCATGAGAAGGTGCTCATCAGCCTGAAAGAGAGCGCCGCCGTAACCAGAATAATACTTGCCATTATGGAATCAGCGAAGAGAAAAGAGCCCGTCAACGTCGTATATTAACAATGATTTCTGCATTTTGCAGAAATCATACATTCGCAGTAAACGGAGGTACAACCATGCGCGCCGCAGTATTGGAAGCAGTGAAAAATCTGGTCATTAAAGATGTTCCCCAACCAGAGCCAAAAGACGACGAAGTTCTTATCAAGGTAAAAGCCTGCGGTCTGTGTGGAACGGATAGCAAATTGTACAATGGAGATTATTCAGCAAATATCCCTGTAATACTCGGACATGAATTCAGTGGCGAAGTTGTCGAAGTCGGCAAGGATGTCAGGAACCTGAAAAAAGGCGACAGAGTGGTTGTAGATCCCAATGAATCCTGCGGCGCCTGCAATTTTTGCCGTTCAGCGCAATCAACATTCTGCCAGAATCTTTCTGCCTATGGTGTTTTGCGGGACGGCGGATTCGCTGAGTTCGTCGTAGTGGGTGAAAAGGGAACGTATAAAATGCCCGCAGGTCTGAGTTTCGACGCGGCAGCTTTCAGCGAAGCGGTCTCCTGTGCCATTCATGCGATCGACAGAGCAGAAATTAAAGTGGGACAATCCGTAGCTGTCATCGGCGGCGGAACCCAGGGACAGATGCTTGTCCAGTTGGCGAAAATTGCCGGTGCAGCAGAAATCATCATGATAACCCGTTCGCAGGAAAAACTTGACCTGGCCAGAAACTTTGGTGCGACACAGTCCATCTGCGCTTCAGGGACGGATGTTACAAAGAAGGTTCTCGAGATAACCGAAAACCAGGGTGTGGATCTATCTATCGAAGCTGTGGGGTCTTCCGAAACAGTAGAACAGGCGATCGGCCTGGTAAAGAGAGGTGGAAGGGTAATTGTCTTCGGCTTTACACCAGAGGGTCAGAAAGCGAGCTTCCTTCCTTTCGAAGTATTATTCAAAGAACTCACCATCATGGGCTCCTGGGTCAATCCTTATACTTTTCCAAGAGCAATTCTTCTCCTTGCCGGAAAAAAAATTGACGTCGAGCCTCTGCTTTCAGAGAGAATCGATCTGGATAATATCATGGACGGCTTCAAATTGATGATGGATAAGCCGAAAGGTTTTATGAAGGCCTTAGTGTATCCGTAGGGACAGAGCAGTTGAATGTCCAATGTCCAACAAGGAACTCCCAATATCCAACCGATCCAGGGGAATCTTCACTTGGAAATTGGACATTCCTTGTCCCGCGAGGCAGCCATTTTGAGCGGGCAGTTGATTGG
>JABMRO010000307.1 GCA_013202635.1 Planctomycetota bacterium | reverse complement strand
GATTTTCTTTTATTGATATTAATATCTGTTTAAGGTTGATTTTGTTTTTAGTTTATAGCTTTGGGGATGTTGTAGATATTTAATCCGGCTCGATGTTCTGTCCTTGCCGGTATTATAATACTGGTAAGAAACGCAACGCCGAAACAAGTTATCGTGCCGATAGCACCGTATAACAGGCTGTTAAGCTCTGTGGCCAATTTCACATACAGCAGCATACTTATACTCGCAACAGCCCCAATCCAGGCGTGAGCGGTACCGACCCTTCGCGTGAAAATACCGAGCATAAACAGGCCGGCGAGTGTCCCTCCGAGCAGTCCCATTATTCCCAGGAAAAAGTCCCAGAGATATCGGATTTCAATGCTGGCCAGAAGCATGGCAGTTACTGTGCCGGATATGCCCAGGGCTATAGTCAGGCATCTCGCAAAAAGAAGATATTTACTTTCAGTTAGTTTTGGGATAAATCGTCGAAGGAAGTCTGTCGTTACCACGGTTGAAATCGAGTGCATGCTGCTGTCGATTGTTGACATGGCCGCTGCGAATACTCCGGCAATTACAAGCCCTGCTAAACCGTCCGGCATCTGCCGGGCAATGAACAAGGCGAATATCTGGTCGGTCTTTTCGAGGGAAACCAAACGCTGCGGGTTGGCTTCATAAAATACAAATAGTCCGGTACCGACTAACAAAAACAGTGCGCCAGCGAAGATGGCCAGAAAGGCGTTAAGCCAGATGGCCTTGGCCGCCTGTCTCTCATCCGGCGTAGTCAGGTAACGCTGGATGACCGCCTGATCGGTTGTGTACGGCACCAGGGAATTAGTGAAGACGGCGCCGATGATAACTACGATTAGAGCATCCGAAGTCCAGTCCCAGTTTAGATGTGCGAGATTGAACTTTCCGTTCTCGGCGGCGACAGAGACAAATTGACTTAAACCTCCGTCCAAATTCCCTATGATAATCCCCAGTGCGACAAATGCTCCGCCTATCAGGACAAATGCCTGCACGACGTCCGTCCAGATTACGGCTTCAATACCGCCGAGGACGGTATAGACTGTGCTCAAAATACCCATCAGGGCAATACACACAAAGACATTCAAACCTGTTACGGCTGAGAGGGCCAGGGCCGGCAGCAGGACGACAATTCCCATTCTTCCCAATTGAAATGCCACAAACGACAGGCTGCCGAACAGCCGGATGCTCACGTGAAAACGCTTTTCCAGATACTCGTATGCGGTTGTAATGTTGAGACGCCGGAAGAAAGGCAGATATAAGTAAATAACAAAAGGGGCTATCGCAAATATACCGATATTTAATATCAACAGCGCCCAGTCGGTGGCATAGGCTCTTGCGGGCATAGCCAAGTAAGTGATTGCGCTTAATTGGGTGCCGAAAATACTAAGGCCCGCCGCCCACCAGGGAATTCGCCTGCCGGCTAAGAAGAAATCATCGGTTGTTTTTTCCCGCCTGGCGAAGTAGAAACCCATGGCAACTAATATTGCCAGATAGGCACCTACAACTGCGTAATTCACTTTTCCGAAACTCCCGGCTATATCATTCATTGGGTTTAATCCGGAATCCTTTTGGCCTGTGAATGCCCGCTTCGGCCTCACCGGCGCTTATAAGGACATTATCTGAAATCTTTTGTTTGTACACCATTGACCACGTTCTGAGGCTTGCCCGCGAGGAATGAGGCCGCATTATCGACGGCTACCCGAAGTAGTCTTTTCCGAGCTGCAATAGTCGCCCAGGCAATGTGCGGAGTGATGTGGCAGTTCCTCGCTTTTAAAAGCGGATTATTCTCGCCGGGAGGCTCCTCTGAAAGCACATCCAGACCGGCACCGGCAATCCTCTCGTTATTCAATGCTTCAGCTAAAGCTTGCTCATCTACCAGAGGCCCGCGACTGGTATTAATCAGAAAAGCGGTCTTTTTCATCAGCCCCAAACACTCCCTGTTGATTATCTTTTTTGTATCAGATGTAAGCGGGCAATGCAGGCTGATGACGTCACTTATCCGAAAAATATCATCCAGCCCCGCGGGTTGACATCCTTCCGGCATACTCGATGGTTTGGCGATATCATAAAAGATGACATTCATTCCGAAAGCAAGGGCCAGCTTTGCTGCAGCCCGGCCGATTCTTCCAAAGCCGATTATCCCCATAGTCAGTCCCGCTAATTCAATCAAAGGCGTGTCCCAATAGCAGAAGTCAGGATTGGAAGTCCACCGTCCGGACCTTACTGTTTGGGCATGGTGAGCAACGTGTTGAGCGAGATTCAGAAGATGGGCAAAGACTATTTGCGTCACAGACTGTGTGCCGTATGTTGGGACGTTGGTTACCGGGATGCCTATATCGCGGGCTGCTTCGATATCTACTATGTTATAGCCGGTAGCCAGCACTCCGATATATTTCATTTTTGGAAGTTGTTTAATCGTATCAGAGGATAATACGGTTTTGTTCGTTAGTACGATTTCGGCATCTTTTGCACGCAGCGCCGCTTCTTCGGGGGCCGTGCGGTCATAAACGGTGCACCTGCCCAGGGACTCCAGATCTTTCCATGTTAAATCTCCCGGGTTTAGTGTGTAGCCGTCTAATACAACGATATTCATTATCCTATCCACCTTGTCAAGTAAATGACATCTTTTTATTGTATGGTCTTACGATGGGGATTCTTCATATAGTAAAAGAATCCGTCTTCGGCACCCACCAAAAGGTCAGGAATATCATCTTTGTCCCAGTCCACAACGGTCGGGCTTGTTGTATGGCCGGCCAGGATGCGACTATCAACCGTTCCCTGGTCACGGAAAAGATGCTTGTTTTGATTTGTAGAAATATTTCGCAGAAAGTTTATGTTTTGGCTATTCACCAGAATATCCAGTCGGCCGTCAAGGTCCCAGTCGGCAAAACAGAACTTGCGCCGGCCGCTTCTGCCTGCAATGCCGTCATTCATTCTCAGCAGACCACCGGTTTTGTTTTTGGCTCGGTGTATCGAATCAAATGCCGACACATCTTCGCAGGCAAACAGACGCTTGCCCGGCAGCAGGATTAGTTCCCGGTTTCTTCTCGCACGCTGAAATAGAGCCAGGTATCCCTCATGGTCCAGCATTATCAAGTCGTTCAAACCATCTTTGTCATAGTCGATAACAACCGGCGTGGTTCGCCACTGGGCGGCGAGATTTTTGCTTTTTGGCTGCCACCAGTTCCATGCCGGTTTAGGAGGCTTGCCGGGCCACTCGACTTTTATGGGTTGTGCCGCGGTCAGTTTAGGCCTTTGCCGGGTGCCGATGTTCCTGTACCATAAAACTTTTCCCCAAATCGAGTTGATGATAATATCCGGCAGGCCGTCATGGTTCCAGTCTGCCACATTCAATGTCGTATAGCCCCACTTGGCTTCACAGGGCCCTTGGATTGAGCCGTTTGGGCCAGCCATAATGCGGATGATTTTGCCATCGGCCTTGAAATATACCGGAGCGGCCCATTTTGGCGGATTAGCTCCGTCGAGGTTCTCGATAAATCCGACATAGCCGGCACTGTTGCCGCAAATCAGATCTTCGTCTCCGTCATTGTCCCAGTCAAAACTATACGGCGTAACAAGTACACCGAATTTGACGTAGTTTGCCTGCTGTTGAAAAAAATAAGGCGGCAAAAACTCGGGGCTTCTGTCAGTAACTTTGCCAGTATTTTCCACAAAAGCCACACGTCCGTCTTCCTGGCCGACAATTAGGTCCACGTCTCCATCCCTGTCCCAGTCCAGCGCTGACGGAACAATCATACATAAATCCATCTGAAGCGGCTTTCCCATATAGGTCAGGTATCGGCCAGCGGCATATCTGGGATGCTTTCGCGTTCCTGTGTTTTCGAACCATGTGAATTTGTCAACGAACTCACCGCATATCAGGTCCAGGTCGCCGTCTCCGTCGAAATCGGCAAAATTTGGAGAAGGCATACCATATACGTCCACCGGTTTATCTCCGGCCAGTATTTTTTCTGCCTTTTCGTACTGCGGATTTTCATTGCTTCCCGTATTGTGCATAAGATACACGTATCCATGCAACGGACCGCGTGTCCAGCGGCCCTGTTTGTCGAATGCGTTATCCCATCCATAGTCACTCCAGTCGCCGATGCCTGCAATCAGGTCGAAAACTCCATCCTCGTCATAGTCGCAATATTGCCACTGGTTGGCACGGACGCGGCCTTTTGAGCTGTGCACATTGGTTGAAGGGTAAATTGTCCGGCTTTTTTTGAACTGATTTTCCGGATTACTAAAATCTATAATTTCCTTAGCCGGCAGCAGTAAGCGGACTTTGCCATTAATATAACTCGGGCGAATATTACTATATCCTGAACCAACCCGAACAGCCGGCTTAAATACCGGCATTTTTATGTTGCCGCCGGTATTCTCGAAGAAATACGTTCCGTAGTACGGCTTGTCGGGACAGGAAACGACTAAGTCGTAGTCGCCGTCACTATCGTAATCCACAGGCAGCGGCCATGCCCAAAGACCTACGCCCAAATCCACAATCAGGCCGGGATTATTATACTTTATCCGTTCAAGAGGGGCGCCGGATGCAGCGGTTATGAAACCCACCAGAAGAATTATAAACAAAGAAACAGGGTTCTTAATCGTATTAGCGTTCATTTTTTCTCCGAAAAATAACTCGTTCTTTCTCTAACGCAGGTATTACAAATATAACGCCCATTTATTTATCTGAGAATTACCCTGACTAAAATACACTGTTATATTTCCTTGTACGATAAGGATAGCAACTCTATCCGTCATGGGAAAGAAGAAATCAAACTGCTTCTCAACGCAATGAAACGTTGCAGAGGAAAATGCCGGCCAAGCTCCCGCAGGGCTCACTCCAACGAAAAAACTGACAAGGAGCATTCAGGAAGACAACTTCGCATTTGGGTGGCTTTCGTTCAAACCTGAAACAGAAATCTCTTAATAAGTATAAACGAGTCTGTTAGGCATTCTTAACTAATCAATGATATTCCCAATGGTGCAGAACTGCATCAATTCATTAACTTTTGCCGTGCCGACACAGATTGAAGTATCTGAAGCGCCATAATAAATCTTTAGGAAAATTACTCAACCCTTCCAATCCTACTCAGCGATTTTGAATGTTTCAATCAGACTTTTTAATTTTCCTATATCCGGCTCTCGCTCGTATAAAGGTCTTTGATTTTCCTGATATATGCCGATATTTTCTTCAAAAGTTTTTTTGTCCGGGTTTATATAAAAGATTCCAAGCGGGAACGGTTCATTTTCTGTAGCTTTTTTGAATGCTTCATTTCTATCTGAGGGATTGTGTGAATCGTCAAGATAATAGGTGTTTTTCTTAAACCACTCAAAAGTGTTGAGCTTGTTAAACGATACGCATGGCTGGAATATATCAACCAGAGCGTAGCCTTTATGCTTGATTGCCTGCTTTATTATTTCCTTTGTCTGCTCTGCGTCGCCGGAGAAAGCCCTTGCGACAAAAGAAGCATCCAGAGCAATAGCAACCGCGAGCGGATTGAACGGCTCAAGAAACACCCCGGCAACCTGTACCGGCGTCTTAAAGCCTATTTGACTTGTAGGTGATGCTTGTCCCTTTGTCAGGCCGTAAACCATATTATTATGAACGATATTTGTTATATCCGGATTTCTGCGTATGGTGTGTAAAAAATGATTGCCGCCTTCCCCGTACATATCGCCGTCGCCGCTTTCGGCTATGACCGTAAGAGCAGGGTTTGTCGCTTTTATGGCCGTTGCCGGCGGCAGGGCCCGTCCGTGCAGGCCGTTGAATACATTGGCCTTGAGGTAATGAGGGATTTTTGCCGCCTGGCCTATACCGGAAACCATTACAAGGTTTGTCGGTTCAATTGTTAGCTCCGCCAGAGCTTGCTTTAGTATTTTTAGAATGGGAAAATTGCCGCAACCCGGACACCAGGCTATATCAATGCCGGCCATATTAAAAATTTCAGTATCCATAGCTCTGTCTCTAATTCAATAAGTCATTCAATTTTTCCGTCAGCTCTTCAACATAAAAGCTCAGGCCGTCATATTTGAGAATCCTGTCTTTAATCTCGATGCCTGTATGAAGTTTTATTAACTTTGCGAATTGAGAGGTGGCGTTGTTCTCAATTATTATAATTCTCCGGGCTTTTTGAAGATAATCGCTCGTTTCATTTGGCAGGGGGTAAACCTGCTTGAAGTGCAGAAATGCCGTGTCATCCCTGCCGAGATTTTTCACGGCTTCTTTTACGACATTGTACGTCGAACCCCAGCACACTATCAGGTTTTTGTAATCCTCAGAACCAACCAATTTGGGCGGGATTGCTTCATTCTTCAATAGTTCAAACTTCTTCAATCTTTTATCGACCATCTCAACTCTTAAACCGAGGTCTTCGGTAATGTGTCCGGCCTCATCGTGCTCGTCGCTGTCAACCGCGACCAGTCCTTTTCCATAGCCGGGTATTCCGCGGGGAGAAATACCGTTGTCCGTCAATTTATATCTTTTGTAATCGACATCGGTTTTAATTATGTGTTTCTCGATATTGATATCCGACAAATCAGGCCGGACAGTATTGTAATAAGAATCCACAAAATACTGGTCGGTTAGTATGAAAACCGGTATCTGATACTTGTCGGCCAGATTAAACGCCTTCCGGGTCAGGTAAAAGGCATCTTCGATATTTCCGGGTGCAAGCAATATTCTGGGAAATTCCCCGTGTCCCGCATAAAGGGCGAGTTCGAGGTCGGCCTGCTCGGTCCTGGTGGGCAATCCTGTTGCCGGGCCGGGTCTTTGGGCAAGATGAATCACAATCGGGCTCTCAAGCATCCCGGCCAGACTGAGACCTTCCGTCATAAGAGCAAATCCGCCGCCCGATGTTGTGACCATCGCTCTTGCACCGGCATACCAGGCCCCGGTGGCCATATTTATTGCGGCGATTTCATCCTCAGCCTGCTCTGCTATTATGCCGAAATCTTTTGCCTGTTT
>JABMRO010000306.1 GCA_013202635.1 Planctomycetota bacterium | reverse complement strand
CGTTTGGTTTGGCGCCGCCTGCCCAGCCCGAGATTTCAAGGCCGCCCAGGTCGAGCAACTCAACCTCGATGCGGCGGTCAACTTTTTTGGCTGCATCAAGCGCCGCCTGTACAGCGGTCGCCGTGGTCTTACCCTTTCGAGGGCTGCAGGAAATACCTAAAATCTTAACGGACTTACGGTCCCCGGCGTTGGCTGTTGCCGATGAAATTGAAACAGCAGCTCCGGCGGCAAGCGTTTTGGTCATGAATTTTCTCCGGTTCATTTTTGTTCCTCCAAATTTGGTTTCATTCTTATCGTAAAAGAATACGTTGTGAGAACTTCGACAAAAATAATCCTGACTTTTTATTTTTATTTACAGTGTTGTTTTCCATCGCAATTACCCGCAATATCAAAACCAAACTTTCCGGAAACTTCTGAAAGAAGTTCGTCCATCTGGCCTGCAGCACCGCGACGAACCATCATCCCGACTTTAAGCGCTTCTTTGATGTCTGGGGGTTCAATACCGAGTTTCCCGGCTTTATCGAGATGAAACTTTACACAAGGATGACAGTTGCATGAAACAGACGCACCAATCGCTATCAATTCTTTTGTCTTCTTATCAAGCATACCAATCCCCTCATAATTCTTATTTGTTTTACGGTTCGTAGCAAAATGCTCATACTACAAGACCTTAAGCAGCTTTTCATTATCCATTACCTGCTGTTTTAAAACACTGCTTACACACGAAAAGAAATCCAGGATACAAGGCGTCTTGAGTTTATAAATGACCTTTAGTCCTTCTTTTCGATACTCTAACAGGCCGGCATTAACCATTACAGAAAGATGCCGTGATACATTTGACCTTTCGGCGCCGATATGTTCGGCTATGTCACAGACACATTGCTCACCGTCTTTTAGAATATTGACAACCGCTATTCTCAAGGGATGAGCAATCGCCTTTGCGATTTCCGCCTGCTTCTCGAACAATAATTGCTTTCTCTTGCTTAACATTTTAACTCCCAAATCAAATTACTATGTGATTATATACTCACATAGTAACATAAAGTTCAAAAAAAGGCAAATATTTTTTGAAAAAATTCTTTTTTTTATGTTTGACAGGGATGAGAGTATGATATATTATTGGTTTGTATCAAAAACTGGTTTTTGGGAGATAACGAAAATGGCAGAGGATATTGAAAAACGCAAGGCGGAATCGGAGCGGCTGGGGCGGTTGATAGACCGTTACGCGCAGAGTCGGTCGCTGGGTTTGGCTGTGCCACTGGTGGTTGTAGTTATAAATGCGGTTCTACTGGTGGGGTCAATAGAGCTGCTCTCATGGAAGCCGGCGTGGTGGTCAATTACAATACTCTTCTTAGTGGAAGCCTGGGTGTTAATTGGAAGTATTTGGCTTTACTTCAAGCTATGGCCCAAGTACGGGAATTTCTTCTACAAAAGGGATGGGAAAATAGAATTGGAACAGGAAAGAGTTCCGATATGGGCGTGGGCTACGTATGCGTTCACATTCATAGGACCGGCGGTGCTAAACGAATTAGAGATGCTACCGGTTCGCTGGGCGATGGCGCTGGCATCGTTTGGTATTTTTATCCTTTACGTGGGTAAAAAACATAAGGAAATAGCATTGGGGGTTGTGTACGGGCTGCTGTGTTTAGTCGAAGCAGTAGGTACGGCAGTGGGCGTTGCCCCTTTTTTTACGGGAAGACATTCATATTTTCTGTCGTTAATAATCTATATAATTAGTGCGGGTTTGATTACAACTGCAGCGGTTCATATGTATAATCGAAAAATTTTGTGCAAGATAAAAGAAATGAGGCCGTTTGGTGAGCAAGAGGCAAATAAATCAGATACATAACAGTATTAACCGGGTTGTGCACGAGCCCGTCCGGCTGGCGATTTTGAAGATTTTGACCTCGGCGAAAAAGGTTGATTTTAATTTTCTGCTGGCGACACTGGGTGTGACAAAGGGCAATCTGGCCACTCATACAAACAGGCTCGAAGCAACCGGTCTCATCGAGGTGAAGAAGGAGTTTTATGGCAAGATTCCACACACATCATATAGAATTACAAAGAAAGGCCGACTCCAGTTTCACAAATACTGGGAGAATATGAGAGAGCTGGCGCCTGAATAAGGTCTTTATGAAACAATAAACACGTTGGTTGAAAAAAAATCTAAAATATGGAGGTATGTAAAATGAGAAGGTCTCTTACAGTG
>JABMRO010000305.1 GCA_013202635.1 Planctomycetota bacterium | reverse complement strand
GTCGTTAGTGAATAGTCGTTGGTATTTAGTTATTAGTATTTGGTATATAGCCATAAGATTTCCTTAACGGAATCCTTATTACGACATTCGTGGACAAGTTTGACTTGGCTTTCTGGCCTGAAGTTCGCCTGCTGGCGGTTTGCGTTAGCCTGCTGGCTAACATCTACGTATTATACCAAATTTAAGCCCATAAATCAATGAAAAACTGCCAAAGAATGAAATGTTGTTCTTGACAGTGACACATCAATAGTGTAATTATTCTTTAGATTGGCGAGTGTAACGTACCTGGTTGCAAGGAGTATCAAAATGGCTATGAATCCTTTAAGAAGAATTTTCTCCAAGTTGTTTCCAAAGTTGCTGCAAACCAATGACTTTAAGCATGTTTGGGCAAAGTATAATAAGGGCCACTTTGGCGAGGCGTATGTTGTCTTTCGTGATGTCATAGAGAACCAGCCTCGTTACTCCAAAGTCGGGGATGTTTACATCCTGTGGGCTGATTTGGAATTATTGGCGAATCATGATCCACATAAGGCTATCGAGCTTCTGGACAAAGCACAGGAGATAGGTTGTTCTCAATCTCAAATGGCCTATTACTACCTCAAACGTGCAGAGGCACTGTGGGAAACTGGCGAACGTCATATGGCGCTACAGTGTCATGAAAAAAGTGTTGACGCAGATCCCTGTGCGTTTTCCCTCTCGAACCTAGCTCGGGCTTTGTCGTATCTAAATGACAAACGTGCCATGAGCGTCTGGCAACAGGTTCTGGAAGAGGACCCAAAGAACAGCTTAGCATATACATATATTGGATGGGAGGCTGCTAAGTCCGGTGACAGGAACAAAGCACTTTTGATGGCGAAGAAGGCTGAGGAACTCCAGTCTTCCGTAAGGGATGTTTATGAAATAGGGCGGGTGTACCATGAACTGGAGGAGTTTCAAACTGCTATAAATAAATATCTTGAAGCAAAGAAGCTTGGTTGTGGTGATGAAGGATGGCTCTATTCTGCCATCTCCGACTGTTACTTGTCATTGGGGGATGCAAACGCAGCTCGGAAGTATGTGCAATTGGCTATGCGATGCGATCCGGAAAACGAATACGTGAAAGAGGTATGGCAGGAGTATAAAAAAAAGTTTGGTGAATGAACAAGCTTTAAAGCCCTGACGATTAATGACCAGGATTCTCAGTCGCCCGATTCCCGTGGCCCGTCGTCCCTTACATGTATAGTTAATTCCGTCCTAACGGAACAGCTCTCGCCAAACGAAAAGAGATAAACATCCAAAGCCACAAGGCACAAGTGAATTGAGAATTTAGAAGTAAGAATTCAGATCCGTTGGCCAGCCTTTTAACACGTGTACACATGATTAAGGTCGCAGGCCAGATCCCTCCACTTCGGTCGGGATGACAATAATGAAGATTGCCGCGCTGCGCTCGCAATGACAATTATTTTAAAAAAAGATTTTAGAAATACTCACGGTTTTGTGTTGTTTAGGTATTCTTCGAGATTTGTGTAGCCGTCTTTGTCGGGGTCGTTGTTTCTGTCGGCGGGGTTGTTGGGATCGAGTCCGTATCTATTTTCCCATTTGTCGGGCATGCCGTCCTTGTCGGAATCTTTTGGTGGTTTGGCGGATTTCAGCTTTGGCCAGCTTCCGACTTCTTCTTCGTCATTTATAATTTTTCCTGTTCTGTTTTTTACGCTGTCTATAACGCGGCTATCTACGGCATCACGTTTTGGCAGGGTCGCGCCACAGTCGGAGAGGATGCGTTTGTAAGCTGTTGTAGCATTATCAGTTTTAACAGGCGGGACAGGTATCGGACTTGACTGCTTATAAGAGTTTAAATCTTGCTGGGAAAATTTGTCGAAAGTTACCAGAGACCATGGATCGTCGGGAATACTTCCGTTCATGCAGTTGCCGCTGAAAAAGGCGCTGGCGGTTTTTGTGCTTTCGGAGAAGACGAGGCTTCCGCTGGAATTGTGGCCGGTCTTGTAATAGTTGCCGACGAAGTTCATTTTGGTAATGCTGTTGGCCTTGTTCGAGCCATCGGCGTTATAGCCTGCGGCACGGCCGGCCCAATTGTAAATTACGTTATTTCTGAAATCGAGGATGAAGCCTTCCGGGTCGATGGCGCGGTCGTTGTAGTTGCCGGGGCGGGGGAGCCGGGCATGATGATGGGCATAGAGATTATGATGAAATGTGTATCCGTTGCCATGGCCGCCGCGGATTAAGGAGCCATAGCCGTGAGAGCCTTTGTGGTGAGTTGAATCGTCCAGGCTTTCTGAAATAATGCACCACTGGACGGTGGCATTGCCTAATCGATCCCTTGCTGAGGCAGAAAGTGTCTCATCTACGGACCAGCTTGCCGAGCAGTGATCGACGATAATGTTTTGGCCGGATGATAACGAAAGGGCATCACTCTCGGACTTTGCATTATCTCCGGGGCGGCAGCGAATGTAGCGGACAATTACATGGTCGGCAGAGACATAGAAGGCATGGTCTTTGAGGCATATACCGTCGCCGGGGGCGGTTTGGCCTGCTATGGTGATATATGGTTTCTTAACAGCCAGATTTGATTTCAGGGCTATTGTGCCGGATACGCGGAAAATTATCGTTCTTGGGCCGTCGGATTCTATTGCTGCGCGCAAACTGCCAGGTCCGCTGTCATTGAGATTTGTTACGAAAATAACTTTGCCGCCGCGACCGCCCATCGAGGCGGCGCCGAATCCTTCGGCACCCGGGAAAGCGGGCATTGAAACGGCTGTTTGCGAGCTGAACAAGGTCGTAATGAGAGCGAGAAGGGCAACTAATACACGATGCATAATATATTTCTCCGGTCAATCAGGTTGCTGTTTAATGTGGTAGTTTATCGTTTCACCTCATAGTAACATGCGGCATAGCGGCCGTCGATTGCGAATGTATTATTGGTCTGCTCGATTTGCTTATCAGTTGGAACACCGAAGATGTCCACCACCTTCACCG
>JABMRO010000304.1 GCA_013202635.1 Planctomycetota bacterium | reverse complement strand
CCCCTCTTCCCCCGTCGCCGCCGTCGGGTCCGCCCTTGGGGATGTACTTTTCTCGCCGGAAGCTCAGACACCCGTGGCCGCCGTCCCCTGCCATAACCTGGATTTGTGCCTCATCTATAAACATATCTGATTACTCGCCGCTCGTATCTTGATATAAAAAAAGGATGGCAATTATACCATCCTTTTTACCGGTTATATCAACTTTTTTTCTCAGACAACGTGCACTTTTCGGCCCTGAAAACGCACCTTTCCTTCCGCGGTGGCAAATAACGTGTAGTCTCTGCCCATACCGACATTGCAGCCGGCGAAGAATTTTGTTCCGCACTGCCGGACGATAATTGAGCCGGCGGAAGCGCTCTGGCCACCGTACAGTTTTACACCTCTGTACTGCGGATTACTGTCTCGGCCGTTCCTCGAAGAACCTTGTCCCTTTTTATGTGCCATAATTAGATACCTCTAACTAAAATAAACCTTAAATTAACAATTTTTCCAAACCTTTGATTCTAACCGCCTCATTCAGGATTGTCCAGAAAAATTTTATAGGTTTGTTCAAATTTTAAACTGACCGGGGCGGGTTTAATCCACCCTGATGCCCTTCTGTTCCAGCCATTTTTTCAAATCGCCCATTTCGCTATTGAAAATCTCGTTGTCGTAGTCTTCTTCCAGCTTTTGGATATTACTCTCCAGTTCCGGCTGCTCCTGCACAATATCACTTAATTTCTTCTCGAATTCGTCGCTGACAACCCGCAGGTCGTCAAACTTTATCTGCAGTTCCAACATACCCACCAGCCGTCTTGTTACTGCTTCTATGCATTTGGGATTACTGCCATGAACGTAAGCGGGAATCGTGGCCACGAAAGACGCCATCCTCAGGCCTCGTTTATTGCAATTGGCCGTCAGATAAGTAATGATACTGGCGGGTCCTTCGTAGTTGGAGAATTTAACACCGTAATGCTGAAAGGTTTCTTTAAGTCCGGCATCCGAAACGGAACAGAAAAGCCTTGGCTCGCGTGTGTGGGGCACAAGACCGGCAACACTGCCTATGAAATATATCATTTCGACACCGAACTGCTCGCATAACGAGAAGATGCATTCAGCAAATTCTTCCCACTGCAAATTGGGCTCTTTGCCTGAAAACAGTATAAGGTCATTTTCCTCGCTGCAATAAAACGCATCCGCAGGAATCTCATAGGATTTAATCAGGCCGTCCTTTATCTTCGTGTGCGGCCGAAATAGTGCCGTCATTTCCATTGGGCCGGGGAAACTATAGATATAGAATCCTTCCGGCCTGACCTCGGCAAACTTCCTGGCACCAAGCTTGTCAATAAGGCACTCTACGGTTCCAGTTGAGACACCACCGCCGTCCATCCAACCGGAGAAGCCTAATAATAACCGAGGGCTATTGAAATTTGGCTTTTTATAGATTTTTAGTTTGCCGGTTGACATTATTCACCTCTGAAGTTTCACGATACACATCTTTTTATCATTTATCGGCATGTTAATCCAGATAAATTCGTCAAATAGCGAAAGTTCCACAAAAACCGGTTGTTTTGGTGGAAAGACCAGCAGCAATAGGATATAAAAAAGCAACAATGTAAAGACAGGACAAAGTACACAATACAAAATTAGGATGACAATTTATGACAGCTTCAATAACAGAAATAACAGGCTCGGCTGATTGGTTGATAAAAACCATCAACTACGAAATCATCAAAGGAAATGCAATTTGGCGGTTCGGACTTGTTTTACTGGTAGTGCTGGTGGCAATGGCGGCAGGGCGAATCGTTCAGTTTGCCGTCAACAGTTATGCCAAACGACTGGCAAAGAAAAAGGGGGAGGCTCCTCTGACACTGCTGCTAAAGGCGCTGGCAAATCCTGTCTATGTAGCGGTATTTGCAGCCGGCATATTTTTCGCCAAGGTCCCTCTGTTCTTCGATGACGAAAAAGGCATACGAACCGCTATTGGCGATGGATGGACAACGATTGCACGGGTAACATTGGCTGTTGCAGCAGCCTACGGGCTTTATCGGCTGGTGGACGTCATCGAATACTACCTGAATCGGCTG
>JABMRO010000303.1 GCA_013202635.1 Planctomycetota bacterium | reverse complement strand
GCGCGATTCCAACTACAGCAGGTACCGGCAGTGAAGTCGGGCGAAGCAGTGTTATCACGATACGACAGGTGGGTCGAAAAGAAATATTTGGTGCCCAGCCGTTGATGGCCGAGATGGCGATACTGGATCCTGAATTGACTGTTGGACTGCCGGCGAACCTGACCGCCTCGACCGGTATGGATGCGATGACTCACGCTATCGAAGCGCTGGTATGCACCGTGTTTCATCCGATGTGTGACGCTATTGCTCTTGAGGCAATACGTATGGTGTGGCTGTACCTGCCGAGGGCATATTCCAATGGAGCGGATATTGAAGCTCGCGGAATGATGCAGGTGGCCGCTGCAATGGGAGCGATGGCTTTTCAAAAAGACCTCGGAGCGGCACATTCTCTGTCACATCCGTTGTCAAGTGAGTTTGGTATTCAGCATGGTCTTGCCAATGCCATTTGTCTTGTTCCTGTAATGAAATATAATAAAGAGGTATCGGCGGCTCAATATGCCAGGGTTGCACAGTGTTTTGGAATAAACACATTCAATCTTTCGGAAAGCGAGGCCGCGGATAAAGCTATCGAGGCAATTCAAGATCTTAATAAACGTATCGGAATACCGAAATCACTTGGTGACGTGGGCATAAAAGAAGACCAGCTTCCAATGCTGGCGAAAAAGGCCTTTGAGGACCCCTGTCATAAGTCGAATCCTCGGGGCTGCACCGAGCAGGATTTGCTTATGCTTTACAAAGAAGCTTTTTAAACAGTATTTAATTTTAGGCTTTCTCACTTGCAGTGGAGGTATGTTATGTCTAATGGCTTTACGGGAACGGTTCTTCGAGTTAATCTGACCTCGGGTGCACTCGAAAAGCAAAAGTTCTCCGAGGATTTCTACCGTATGTACCTTGGCGGGGGGGCTTTCGGGACATACTTTCTTCTTAAGGAAACTGCCTCCGACATAGATGCTTTAGCCGAACAGAACATATTGACCATTGCACCGGGAGTTACTACCGGGGCGCCGGTCAGTGGTGTAAGCCGTTGTTGTGTAACTGCTTTGTCACCGGTTACCGGCGCAATTGGTGACAGCCAGACGGGAGGAAATATCGGGCCGATGATTAAACGGGCCGGTTACGATGCTATTGTTATTACAGGCAAATCAAAAACACCGGTTTATTTACTGATTGATGGACAGGACTTACAAATCAAGCAGGCGAGCCACCTGAAAGGCCAAAATGTTCTCGATGTGTATGATACTCTTACAGAGGAAGTGGGTGGCGGTAAACTCAGCATCCTGCAGTGCGGGCCGGCCGGAGAAAAACTCGTACGATTTGCATGCCTTGTGGCTGACTTGAATGACGTTGCGGGCAGGACAGGCATGGGAGCCGTTTTTGGAAGCAAGAATCTTCGCGCAATTGTTGTCAGGGGAAACAATAAAATAAACTTTGCGGACCCGGAAGGGCTAAAGAAATTAGGTCGCCTGGCTTCAGAACGTTTGCCTGATTCAGGATTTCCAACGACCTTGAGTAAGTATGGAACGCCGGGGGTGCTGGGATTTCAGGCCGAAGCCGGAAACCTGGCTACGCACAACTACTCTCGCAGTTATCACCAGGATTACAAAAATCTGGATGGGGCTAATTTTGAGCCCAGTATAGGAACGGGTTTTACGACATGTTTTGCCTGTGTTGTTGGATGCCGCAGGAAAGTGAAAACAGAAAAGCCTTACAAGGTAACCGACAGACTTGGCGGGCCGGAGTTTGAGACGCTTGGGCTTCTTGGTTCCAATCTGGATATTACCGAGCCGGCTGCTGTAGCCAAAGCGAATGAGCTATGTAACAATTATGGAATTGATACTATTACAATGGGTGGTTTGGCGGCATATCTTTTCGAATCTGTGGAGAAAGGTCTGATTACGCCGGAGGCGACGGACGGCAAGTCGCTTGGTTTCGGTGACCCGGATGCACTGCTCTGGCTGATAGAACGCGTAGCTCAGCGGCAGGGCATAGGAGACATATTAGCTGAGGGATTCGAGGCCGCAGTCGAGCACTTCGGCAGGCAAACTGCTGATTATGCCATACATGTAAAAAACAATGGCTTAGCTGTTCATATGGCACAGGTCAAGCCAAGCCAGGCGCTGATGTATGCGGTCTGTCCCATCGGACCCGACCATATGTCGTCGGAACATGACTGGCTTTTAGCCAGTGATTCCGAAGCACGCAAAGGACTGGGTATCTTCAAATCAGCGCATTCTGCTTCTGCTGAGCAATCCGGAATTCGTAAAGCCTCGGATTCGTATGAGCTTGACAAAGTGCGCATGACGGTATATTCACAATATTTCTATAGTTTGCTCGATACATTGTGTTTGTGTATGTTTTGCTGGGGGCCCGGCAACCTCTTTAATTACCGCGAACTCGAAGATTTGCTCCTCTATACCACCGGCTGGGAATGTACACTATGGGAGTTAATGAAGGTCGGCGAACGACGGGTTAATATGATGCGGCAGCTCAATGCTAAAAGAGGCTTTGTTCGTGAGCATGACCGTCTTCCGGAAAGGCTCGGTAAGGCTTTGCCTGATGGTCCGGCAAAAGGAAAATGCGTTGACAGCGATGCCTTTGTGAAGATGTTGGACCAGTATTATGGCTTGATGGGCTGGGACAGTAAAACCGGTAATCCCACAGATGCCAAATTGCTCGAACTCGGCCTGGAGTGGACTCTTTAAGATTCTTTGTGTGGAAATTTTACTAACGGCCGGCCGTGGGCAGGACCAGCTTATTTAACCAATTAACGAATTCGCATTGTCGGATTTCGTCGGAGAGCACATCATCATCAATAGCTAATTGCCAGCGAAGGTCCTTTCGGTCTGGTTCTCTGGCAAGTTCCTCCATACGCTCCACAAGGCTCATCATTTCTTCGTGGCTGCGGAAGAATCCGGCGGCGGTGAGTTTTTTCTCCCGGGCGACAATTAATCTGGCCATCTCGTGTAGATTGTACTCAGGATGATACTGTGTGGCCCAGAAAGTTCCGTTCTTATGGGTCACTGCTATTGCCTGGATGTTGGCGAAGCTGTTACCCGCCAGCAAAACCCCGCCGGGCGGGAGCTTGGTAACTATGTCATCATGGCTTACGAAGCCTTCAAATATACGTGGTTTGCCTTCAAACATTGGGTGATTATACGCCTCAGGTGTCTGGTGAATTTTGCGGGCCATTCCCATCTCACGTCCTTTGGGATTAGGCTCGACCTGGCCACCGGCGGCGAAGACGGCCATTTGTATTCCCCAGCAGCTTCCAAAGCTTGGCACTCCCACCTCGTAAGCGTTTTTGGCCAATTCAATTTGGCTGGTGACGCTTGCATTTTCTGTGTCAAAAATAGTGAGGTTGCAGCCCGTCCAGATTATGCCGGCATAATTATGGAGGTCTTTTGCCGATGGTATATCAACACCGGGGTCACTTGGAAGTAAAATATCATATACAGCTTCCTTAAGATGCTGCAGAAGCATATCTGTGTAAAGCTCCCAGGCGAGTTTCATGCCGGCTGTCTGGAGGTCATCACGGCTTTGCTTAGGATAGCCGTCAATAATTAGAAATCGTAAGGGAGTTGTCATCCGTTACTCCTGTAGTTATCGTTTGTTTAGCTTTTCCAAAATAGCCGGTAGGTCCGGAAAGTTGCTGCAGATGGCATCCGCCTTAGTGTTTTCACTGCAGCGATCTTTGACTACCGTGCATAAAACAGCACGAGCACCAGCGGCATGTGGACCATCGATATCTTTTAACTCTCGGTCTCCGATATGTACAATCTCGCCGGGTTTGACACCAAGACCCTCGGCTGCCACTTCGAAGACGGCAGTGTTGGGCTTGGCGCAACCGACTTCATCAGAGAAAACAAAAGAATGAAAGTATTTCAGAATATCGTAGTCTGCTAATAACCGGCGAAGAGCACGGCCCGGACTGAAAATTGCGTCTGATATCACACCCAATTGATATTTTCCATGTAGAGAGCTTAATGCCTCGGTGACATTGGGCGCTAAGTCTGGTTGAACTGCCAATTCCATATCTTCGTGCAGCCGAACCAGCTCATCGAACTCAGGCTCCGGCAGATTACGTTTCAAGCCTTTGAGCAGGACCGAAAGACGCTGGCGAACCGTCCACGTGACATTTTGACCATACCATACCTGGCGAAATGCAGCGTCTGTCGTATCGTAAGCCAGATCAATCAGGTCTCTTGAAATTGGTTCGTGACGGTCTAAGAATTGCTGAACCAGGTTTCGTCGTTCAACAGGTTTGGGTGCAAGTCCTTGTGCCGCGCGCTTCGGCTCATCTGAATCATCGATGAAAACAGTGTCCCATAAGTCAAATGTAATTGCTTTTATTGCTGCTTTATCCTTCAAAACTTATCTTTGCCCCCAGATGCAGGTTCCATATTGACACTATTTCAGAAGCGGTGCTCTTGCGGCAAATGCTACAATCTCCAAAGTCTTATGATGTCGAATAGAATTGTATCAAAGATTCTACTCCTCCACATTGCCTGTGTACCATCTGGTAGGAATGTCTTCACCGGTGGTTCTAGCAATCTCGGATACATGGCCATCCAGCCAGCAGGTCATTGAAAAGTTGCGGTGACGAAAACACTCTTGAACCGTGTCATGCCACTGATCTCCAGACCAATTGGTGTCGACAAAGCCGTTTCCACCCTGGCTGCTCGGACGCCATTGTGGTAAATTGATACGTTGTCCGGGACCGATGCAAAACATGTCCGAACTAATATTATCCAATTTCTGCTCTATGTGGTCCTGAAAAGCAATTATCTCGCTTGGGCGTTTGAATTCAGGGCTGGTGTCAATATTTTTGTTTGTGATGTAACCATTGAGACCATAGGAGCAGTATGCGAAGTAATCTTGCACCAGTCTTCCCCAGGATGGCCCATTTTCAGGCCAGTCATCGACTCGTTCGACACCGGGACAGGAATAGATTTTTTTGTTCTCAGCGTATGGAAAGTACGCAATTCCCCAGTAGGCCAAAGATTCATTTGGTCCATATTGTTTAACCACAGCCGGATTTGTATGTGCATTATCCCAAAGGCCGTTGTTAGGTGAATTATGCGTTTTTCCTTCATGGTCGTCGGCGTACATTCGCAGGGCGAGTCCTACTCCTCCGACATGTACTTTGCAGACGGTTTTTCTTGCCTGTGATTTTGCGGCCCTTAGAGCAGGCATTAGAATCGCCAACAGAACTGCGATAACAGCAATCACAACCAGTAGTTCAATTAAGGTGAAGGCTTTTTTTTGTTTCATCTTGTTGCCTCCTGAAAAAAATATTTTTTAGTAGTGCTTAACAATTGTGTTTGCTCAATTAAATGTCTAAGCATATTACATATACAATACCAGAAACCGTCGTTAATTTTCAAGCTTTATTTGTAAATAAATGGGCTTTCTTTTGAAGTAGAAAAACGTTCTCTAATGCCGCCTGGCATGAAATCTCTGAGTAATTTAACTACTCTCGGGCCAATATCTCTCGGTAATGATTTTATCTTCTGTAAAGAAGTTGATAATCGCCTTGCCCTGGGCTTTTATATCTGTGAACAGTGAGGCCTTCATCCCGCCGAAAGGCAGATACGCCACAGGGGCCGGGATGCCGACATTTATGCCGATCATCCCGCATTCTGTTTCGAGCTTGAACTTGCGGGCGTAATGACCGTTCTGAGTGTAAATCGATGCACCGTTGCCGTATTCAAGGTCGTTGATGATTTTTATTGCTTCGTCGAGAGAGTCAGCCTTCAGACCCACTACTACCGGGCCGAATATCTCAGTAGTGTGAATCTCCATTCCAGGCTTGACGTCCGTAAATACAGTCGGGCCTATGAAGTAGCCGTTTTCACAGCCGGGCACCTCTAAGCCACGTCCGTCAAGAGCGAGGGCAGCGCCTTCGGCAATACCGGTTTCTATCATGTCAAGAATAAACTGTTTTGATTTGGCCGAAATCACCGGCCCCATAACCATAGGTTCATCAGCTACCTCGGGATCCAGAGGATTGGCAACCAGAACGTTTTTTGAGGCTTCAACAAATTTATCACAGATGGTCTTGTACATATCGTTTCCAACTGCAACTATCGCCGAAGCCGCCATGCAGCGTTGTCCTGCACAGCCATAACAGGAAGTTATCATGTTGCGGAGCATATCATCGACCTTGGCGTCGGGCATTGCCACGAGATGGTTTTTGGCTGAGCCCATTGTCTGGCAACGCTTTTGGTTTTGAGCACACTTCTCGGATACAATTTTACAGGTTGGTGTTGACCCGACCAGAGAAACACCTTTTACAAGGGGGTTTTCAATGAGTGTTTGGCCAATGACTTTATCTCCATTGACCAGATTGAAAACTCCTTTGGGTAAACCAGCTTGGTTGATGTATTCTGTAATCAACTGCATCGTTAAAGGCACTTGTTCCGAAGCCTTGACTATATAAGTGTTACCTGTCGCAATAGCATAAGGCAGGAACCAGAACGGAACCATAGCCGGGAAATTAAACGGTGCTATCATTGCAAAAACACCTATCGGCAGCCTAATCACTTCGCCGTCAATGTCATAGGACGCACCTATCAGTTTATCTCCCTGTTGCAGTACAGGCATACTACAGGCGACTTCGATATTCTCGAAGATTCGTTTCATCTCAGCCCGGGCATCCGGCAGCGACTTTCCCATCTCCTCGACAAGAGTTCGAGAGATTTTTTCTTCGTTTTCGCGAAGTAAACTATTCAGTTTGTATAAAGGTTGAACCCGGCGGGCCACGGGGGTTTGACTCCAACTCTTAAATGCCTCGGCAGCGGCATTTATAGCACGATTGGTTTCGTCAGGGGTTGACAGAGGTGTTTTAGCAATAATCTGTCCCGTGCTTGGATTTTCAACATCTAAATAGCCGTCGTTTTCAGGTGTAACCCACCGGCCATCTATATAATTCTTGACAGTGTTTATACTCATTATCTACCCCAATGTATTAATCCGCTATAAAACTTACGGTCTGTCGCCCATTTTGAGTCTTTGTTCGATTTCTCTGATAACCTCTGGCACATCTGAAATGGACTCGACTACATAATGAGCCCCAGTTTTGGCCAGACCATCTGAGGCCTTGTCCACTTTACGTTTCACTTCCTCGGCGGACAAAGCGGCCAGCTCCTGAAGATTAAGCCCCACCTCGTTGCCGGTTTTTGCCAGGCCGATAGTCCATGTTCCCGCATTCAGTCCTTCTACAATGCCCGGTTTGGTATCGTCAACTTTGACCACCGCTTCCGGAGGAAAAATGCGTGCTTGCTGCATGTTGCTTATGACCATCCATGGCTCAGGGCGGCCTGCCGGAACGTCGCTGGCGCAGGAGTTAACATCGGGGCTGTATCCCTGTTTTTTTGCCTCACGCAAGTTTATCACCATGGCTTCAGTGAAATAACCGCTGGTGGAACCTATTTTTATCCCCCGGCTCTTCAGCTCATCAACTGCTTCAACAGTTCCCGGAATCAGTTCAGTATAATCTGCAATGCAGGCAACCTGCAGCGGTACGAAATCTTTTTCGAACATATCCTGCACATCCGCTTCAGTACACTTTTTATTATGAACCTGCTGCCAAAGCATGGCAACCTCGTCCTGTTGTGATATTGCCCTGATGTGGTCGAGCTTCTTAAGACCCATAGGACGACGGGCCTGCTCCATTGTAATTTCCACGCCACGGCGTTTGAAAACCTCAATGAAGACAACCGCAGGGGCATAGCAACCATAATCTAAAGTTGTTCCCGCCCAGTCAAGAATAACCATTTTGACAGGGCCTTTATAGGTTCTGTTATATACAAAATCCATAAAATACTCCTTTCTTGTATTCTTAGTTACATTTGTTGTTAGGTAAATATTGAAAGCTCTTGTTAGCCTGTCTCAAAAACTCCTAAAAAACGAGGACTTGGAAATAACTATCTTTCAACTTCTTCAAGACATTCATCCAGGATGTTCAAGGCTTTGTCCATTTGCTGAGCAGTAATCGTTAATGGGGGGGTTAGGGTTAATATGCTGCCCATTGTTACCTTAAAGTTCAGCCCTTTGCTTAATGCGCTGTACATTACCTGCTCAGCTTCTTCAGTTGCCGGTTTTTTTGTTTTACGGTCTTTAACCAGCTCCATTCCCATCATCAGCCCGAGACCTCTGACTGCTCCGATTATTTTATGCTGCTGCATCATTTTGTGCATTCGATTCATGGCATAAATGCCCATTTTTTTCGCATTAGCCAGCAGATTGTCTTCTTCAATACATTCGATTGTTACGATAGCCGCAGCACAGGCAACCGGATTTTTTTCATGTGTATAATGGCCAAGGGCACGGTCCGGCATTATGTCTAAATCCTCGCGGGCTATAAGAGCGGCTAATGGAAAAATTCCACCGCCCAAACCCTTGCCAATCACAAGCATATCCGGAACAACGTCAAAGTGCTGGCAGGTGAACATTTTCCCTGTGCGGCCGAGACAATGGGGTATTTCATCGAGTATCAACAATGCGCCATATTTATCACATGCCGCACGAATTTTCTTCCAGTAACCAATTGGAGGGACAACCGACGTACTTCGCACAGTTTCAGCTATCACGGCCGCGACGTCACCTTCCTTACTCAAAACATACTCGACGTAGTCGGCGCATTTGAGAGTGCAGTTTTCCGCACATCCCCAAAGGCACCGGTAGCAGTCCGGCGGCGGGACATGTTCGGTACCGGGCAGGAGCGGGCCAGCATCTTTGCGAAAGATAGCCTCTCCACTGATAGAGATGGCATCGAGCGAGGCGCCATGGAAAGAATCCCACATTGAAATCGTCTTAAATTTACCGGTTGCCATCCTTGCCAGTTTCAAAGCCATTCCAATAGCCGCTGTTCCGGCCGGTGCGAAGAGTACCTTGTTTAATTTTCCGGGAGCCAGTTGGGCCAGCTTTTCAGCAAGTTTTATAGCAGGTATATTGGTATAGCGGCGTGTGCAGAAAGCAAGCTTGTCCATTTGATTCTTGACAGCTTCAATTACACGGTGGTTGGCAAATCCAACCTGATGTACGTTGTTGCCGTGGAAGTCCATAAAGTTCCGGCCCTGAAGGTCTTGGAGGTTAATGCCTTCACAGTGAGACAGGACGTTCAAACATGGAGTTGAGAGTGACTGATGCAAAAAATACTGCGCATCCAAATCAAGCCAACGCTGAGTCTCGGCGTCAATATGCTTTTTCGCCCAGGCCTTGCGACGCGGAGAGATATTCAGGTCGCCTTCCGAGAGCAGGTTGTCGAGGTTTTTCTTTTTAAATCGCATCTTACTCTTCTAAACGACACAATACTAATCAAAGTATATCTGTTGGTGCTTTACTTAAGTTTAATACCCATCTCAGTTATTGTCTGGGTGATTGCGACCAGGAGGGCTTTGATATCGGCTTCGAAGATTCGGCCGATATTACCAATCCGGAAGCAATTGGCATCACTGACCTTGCCGGGGTAAATTACATAATCCTTTTGATTCAAATTTTCATAAAACTTTTCAAAGGAAAAATTGGGATCATCCGGATACAGAAACGAGGTGATAATATATCCCTGGTTTTCAGGTCTGAGGTATTCTTTAAATCCCATCTGGCGCATACCTTCGAGGAGAGTTTCGTAGTTTTTACGATAACGCTCGGCTCTACCCTTAACACCGCCTTCGGTCTCCATCTCCTCAAGGGCCTGACGAAAAGCCGCAAGAGTATGAGTAGGGGGGGTAAAACGAAACTGACCGTTCTTTTCAAGACCCTGATACTGTTCCAGCAGGTCAAAGCTTAAGCCGCGTGCGTAGCCGGCAGTTTCCTTGAGCGAGCTGAGTTTGCATAAAACAAATGAAAAACCAGGAACACCCTCAATACACTTGTTGGCGGAGGAGACAAGATAATCAATGTTGCACTCGGGGAGATTAATAGGCACCGCGCCGAAACTGCTCATAGCATCTACAAAATAACTGGCGCCGGATTTTGCAACAAATTCACCGATTTCCTTGATAGGGTTGATAATTCCTGTAGTTGTTTCACAATGCACAACTGAGACGTTGGTGATTTTTTTGTCGGCCTTTAGCGCATCTTCTATTTCCCGGAGGCTCGGTATTGTGTTTTCGGGATATTCGAGTGTGATGGTATCAATCTTAAGCACTGATGCGATTTTAGCGAGCCGTTTTCCATAAGCCCCATTGATAATTATCAGCAGCTTACCATTCGGCGGGACCGTAGATGAAACGACTGCTTCCAGGCCGAAAGTACCACTGCCCTGCATAAGAACGGCAGTGTACTCGTCCGGATTGGCTTGACCCAGTTCAACCAGTTTTTGCCTGATCTCATTCACTATCGCAATAAATTCAGAATCCCGAGAACCCAGGTCTCGCATCATAGCCTGTTTAACGGTCTGACTGGTTGTCAGAGGTCCGGGTGTAAAGAGGATTTTGTCTTTCTGCTTTTTTGTTTTCATCAAATAGATTCCGATTTATTTTCAGATTCCGGATTGTGAGTCTCGGGGACCCAATTCCATTTTATCGCAAGCAGGCAGCCTGCGATAAGGGATATTGCAACGAAGAAATAGAACAAGCTGTCCCAACCGAATTTGCTTGCTATATAAGCGACTATAAAGCCCGATAACATTTGTCCGAGGGATCCGACACCATTAATGACGCCGGAGGCTAATCCGGCAGCCTTTGGCGAACATGCATCAATGGCTGCGGCGCCGGACATCAAGGCATCCGGGCCATAGGTAAAGAATCCTATAAGAGATATTCCAATTGCATTACCAAGGTGGCTCCAGGCGGCTAATTGGGGATGGAAAAAGCAAGCTATGGCCAAGCCCCACATCCCCAGGGCTCCCACAGGCATGCGCCGAGCTTGAAAGAGTTTGTCCGAAACATAGCCGGCGGCAATTATACCAACAAAGCCGGCTGCTTCATAAAGAATCGAAGTATAACCCGCTTCAGCAAGGCTGTAGCCAAGATGCTCCATCATATAATATGGCAACCAGAAAAGTAAAGCATAGCGCCCCATTTTAGTAAAGAAATACATAACGCTGATAAGCCATACAATGGGGTTTTTCAGAACAACAGCAAGAATTTCTTTTGATGACAATTTTGTATTAATTTTTTCATTCTCGGCTGATTCATTATCATCGGTATCGTCTTCGGCAATTTCCGGAAGGCCTACATCGCTGGGTTTATTGCGTGTGAAATTGATAAAACACAATGCTATAAGCGTTAGCACAGCAGCCGGAATCCAGAAACTGCGAACCCATTTCAACTTGAATTTCTGTGGATAAGTCTCCTCCAGCAAGGTCTTGTTGAAGTAAATACAATTTTTGCCTTTCAGCTCCTTTTTGCGCTGCTCAGGTGTTTTCGCAAGCAGATTATCTATGTTAGTGCTGGTTATCTCCGAAAGCTGAATGCCTGCAAAACGTTGTTTATCGTAAAGCCATGGTCCCTGGAGTACCGCGTTTAATTCTGATACCATTGCCTGAAGAAGCGTTTCGGGAACAGGGCCAGTTCCATCATAAGTACTGAGCAATTGTCGGCTTTCGGATGAAAATTGCTCTCTAAGGTGATTTGAGAGTAAATGTTGCTCGTCGCGCAGTTGAATTGCCAGACCAGAAGGATCTTTCAGGTCGTTTGCTCGCAGCAGCAACGGGTATGTTACGATAAATGTTGCAAGGGCCATCGCTGCAATTGCGCCAACGACATAACAGGTTGCCCACCAGGACATAATCACACCCCGTTCTTTACGCCGAAACCAGGGAGCCATATTCTTGACGGTTCCGGACCATCCGGTCGATTGTCCGATTCCGTTG
>JABMRO010000302.1 GCA_013202635.1 Planctomycetota bacterium | reverse complement strand
GCCTATAGCTTTTTTCATGGCTTGTACTCCTAACTTTTATCGTATCATCTCCTTATGTATAACCAAGGATGCGTGCATGAATTTTAGCAAAAAAAATCGCGGACGGAAAGTGTAACATTGTTGTCTGCCAAAAAACACAGGATTGAATAACTCTTATGAGTTTTTGTGGCGTACGGGGGATTGTTTCGTATAATGATACACCGATGAAGGAATTCCCCCTACATCATGGATAATTCGAAATATTAAAGCTGATTTTCAGCCCGGCAATATTAATTCAGGGAGTTTGATAAATGCAATATACCCCGGAAAATATTTTAATTAAACCAGGCATTTTCCCTGATGATCCGGATTTGATTTTGTCCATCACGCCGGAACAGGCGGGTTGGGAATATATCAGCTTTCAAGCCAGACGGCTTGCGGCCAATCAGAGCTGGTCGTTTGAGAGTGGTGAGAATGAGCTGGCTATAGTAAATTTGAGCGGGCGCTACAGCGTTAGTTCGAATCGGGGCCGGTGGTCGCCGATAGGCTCGCGCAAAGATGTTTTTGAAGGTGCGGCTCACGCATTGTATCTGCCGCGGTACAGCGAGTTTACTATTACAGCCGAAAAAGATGGTGAATATGCTGTGGTCTGGGTGCCGACAGATGAGGACCATGAACCCTGGCTGATTAAGCCTGAGGATGTAGAGATTTCAGTACGGGGGGGTGATAACGTCAGTCGTCAGATTAATGATTTGCTGCCTTCGGACTCGCCGGTGCATCGTTTAGTGCTGGTTGAAGTTTATACTCCCAGCGGCAACTGGAGCAGCTATCCGCCTCATAAGCATGATATCCATCTGGAAGATGATAAAGGTAATCTGCTCGAAGCCGACCTGGAAGAAGTGTATTTTTATAAAATTGACAAGCCTGACGGTTACGCATATCAGCGGGTATATACAGGCCAAACCTCTCCGCTTGAAAGGGCAGGTTATCCCATAGACGCCTTGGTTAGGGCGGAAAATAACTGTGCCGTTCTGGTCCCGGAAGGTTATCATCCCGTGGTCAGTGCGCCGGGATATACAACTTACTACTTGAATGTATTGGCGGGCAGCGCCCAGACGCTCGCTAATCAGGATGACCCGAGATATGCCTGGGTTAAAGATACTTACAAACAAAAAGACAACTCGCTTCCGTTATATTAATTTGCTTCGGGTTAAGCAGTCTGTTGTTTTGTACAGGAGTATTATATGAGTGACACTAAACGGACGTATGACACGCTTCATATGGGGCGCTCATCAATCGACCTTTACAGTAATGATATTGGTTCAGCGTTTGTGGATATTAAAAGTTTTGCCGCGTATGTTGGAGGTTCGCCGACGAATATCAGCGTAGGAGGACGAAGGCTGGGACTAAAGACTGCCTTGTTGACAGGCCTTGGCCGGGACCCGGTGGGGGATTTTATACTGAAATTTCTACAGGAAGAGGGAGTAGAAACAAAATTTATCTGCCATAAGCCCGGCAACCGCTCCAGCGCAGTGGTTCTGGGCATAGAGCCGCCGGATAGCTTTCCTCTGGTTTATTATCGTGATAATTGTGCTGATATTGAATTGACGATAGATGACGTTCTTGAAGCTCCGGTTTCCGACAGTAAAGTGTTTCAGTTTGCCGGCACGAATCTGTCCCTGGAGCCGAGTCGCAGTGCGACATTATTTGCCGCCGAGCTGGCCAGGCAGGCGGGGACAAAAGTTGTTCTCGATATAGATTTTCGTCCCGACCAATGGCACGACCCGAGGGCGTTCGGCGTGGTGGTCCGTACGGCCCTTCGTCTGGCGGACATTGTAATCGGAACCGAAGATGAGATAAATGCCGCCATGTTAACGGATGTCAGTCATATAGAGTTTACTGATTCTGTTTCCGATACCCAGGTCAAGGGGAATGTGGACGAGGCGATTCGTAAGATGCTCTCGATGGGCCCCGAAGCACTGCTGCAAAAGAAAGGCAGCCAGGGTGTTTGTGTTCATCTGGTGGATAAGCAGGGCAAAATAGAGCAGGTCCATGCGCCGGGTTTCCCGGTGGAAGTGACAAATATTCTGGGGGCCGGAGATGCCTTTGCCGCCGGATTTCTTTATGGATATGTCAAAGATTGGGGATGGTATAAGTCCGCACGTATGGGCAATGCGTGTGGGGCGATTGTTGTCACCAAACATGGTTGTGCCAATTTTATGCCTACTTATGAAGAGGTAATGGCCTTCGTCGAAGGTTATGGAGGACTTGAACAATGATAATTCAGTAGTGGAGAAACTTACATTGAACCGCGGTGTTTTTACACATATAATCCGAACTGTTGGAGACTAAGTTTGAGAGAGTTTTTATAAGGCATAGCTTTTGGAGGTTTTGTCATGAGTACTAAAACTGTTCGTTTAACAATGGCGCAGGCATTGATTAAGTATCTCACCCGGCAGTATGTGGAGCGTGATGGTAAGGAGCAAGCTTTTTTTGCGGGATGTTTTGGTATTTTCGGTCATGGTTGTGTATCCGGTATAGGCCAGGCTTTGCAGCAGTATCCGGAGTTTCGCTATTACCAGACCCGTAATGAGCAGGCGATGGTGCATGCCTCAGCCGCTTATGCCAAGATGAAAAATCGAATGGGGACATTTGCCTGTCTTTCATCGATCGGCCCGGGGGCGACTAATATGATAACCGGAGCGGCTGTGGCGACGACTAATCATCTTCCGGTGCTGTTGTTGCCCGGTGATATAT
>JABMRO010000301.1 GCA_013202635.1 Planctomycetota bacterium | reverse complement strand
GAGCCAAGTACCTCCGGCTCCAACAGGAATGCATCATGGCCGTACGGCGAGGTAATATCACAATAACTAACATCTTTATCATTAGCGACGAGTGCGTTAACCATAGTTCTGGATTGAACTGGCGTAAAGAGCCAATCACTCGCAAAGCTGATTATGAGGAATCTGCATTTGGTCTTTGCAAAGGCCTCCTTGAGAGAACCGTAATCTTTTCCCATGTCGAAATAATCCGCGGCCTTGGTTAAATAAAGATAACTGTTCGAGTCAAATCTCTCCACGAAGCTTTGCCCCTGATAGTCCAGGTATGTCTCAACGGCAAACTCAGAGTTGATATCGTAACTGTAGCTGTCGGAATTTCGCAACTGACGTCCAAACTTTTCGCGCATGCCCTGTTCGGACAGATACGTTATGTGTCCTATCATTCGGGCAATTGCCAGACCTCTGTCCGGTCCATTTTCGTCAGTGTATTGCCCGCCTGCAAAATTCGGGTCTGCCAGTATCGCGTTGCGTCCTACCGCATCAAACGCAATCGATTGAGCTCCAAGATTAGAGGTTGTGGCAATTGGTATGGCGGATTTGACAAAGTCAGGATGCTCAATCACCCACTGCAGAACCTGCATCCCGCCCACCGAACCGCCAATCACGGCCAAAAGCTGCTTTATGCCGAGCTTATCGAGCAATATCTTCTGGACCTTGACCATATCGGCTATAGTAATAATTGGAAAGTCAAGGCCGTATCGCTTGCCTGTCGCCGGGTTAATAGATGATGGGCCTGTTGTCCCGCTGCAGCCGCCGAGAAAATTTGAGCAGATAACAAAATACTTGCTCGTATCGATTCCCTTGCCGGGCCCTACCATTACATCCCACCAGCCGGGCTTTCGGTCATCAGGATTGTTTAGGCCGGCAACATGAGCATTGCCGCTGAGGGCGTGGCAAATCAAAATAACGTTATCTCCGGCCTCATTAAGCTCACCATAGGCTTCATAGGCCACATCAACAGGAGCCAACGTCTTGCCGCACTCCAGTTCCAAAGGCTGTTCCGGCTCAACTACCCTAATAGTCTTGGTACGCACGATACCAACAGATTTTTTTTCGATTTCTGTCATTTTTAACTCGCAGGCAGAATCTCCACCATTTTATCCAGGGCTTGTTTGGCCTTTTCCCTTATTGCTTCGGGCACAGATATTTTGTATTGCATATCTTCAAGTGCCCAGAGGATCTTCTCCATGGTAATCTTTTTCATGTTGAAACAGATAGCCCTGTTGCTGGCCGGAATAAATTCAGCTTTTGGATTTTGTTTTTTCAAAGTATGAATTATTCCCGTCTCGGTAGCTATTATAAACTGTTTTGCCGTACTTTTGGCTGCAAACTTGAGCATTTGGCTGGTGCTGAGCAATTCGTCCGATAGCTCTTTGACCGGCTCGCTGCATTCGGAATGCGCCATTACAATCGCATCGGGATATTTTGCCTTCGCAGTTTTAATATCATCTTCGGTTATCATCACATGCGTTCTGCAATAGCCGGGCCAGAGTACAAGGTCTCGGCCGGTTCTCTCGGCAACAAATCGACCAAGATGCTGGTCCGGCACAAAGATAATTTGTCTATCCTTTGGTAATGAGCTTACCAACTCGACCGCATTGGCACTGGTGCAGCAGTAATCACTCTCGGCCTTGACCTCTGCGGTACTATTCACATAGCAAACCACAAGCGCATCAGGATGTTCCTGCTTTAGCTTGCGTAATTGTTCTGCAGTTATCATATCAGCCATCGGGCAGCCGGCAGACTTATCGGGCAGGAGCACGGTTTTCTCGGGCGAAAGAATAGCGGCGGTTTCGGCCATAAACTGAACACCGCAGAATACGATTACTTCAGCAGAGGTCTGGGCCGCCTTTATGCTCAAGCCCAAAGAATCGCCGCTAAAGTCGGCGATATCCTGTATCTCGCCCGGCTGATAGTTGTGCGCGAGTATTACTGCATTATGCCGCTGCTTTAATCTTTCAATATTCTCAGCTAACTTTTTTATCAACTGCCGGCTCCTGTGCTTTTTATCATTTATTCTTTTTGTGCTTGTTATGTTTGCGGTGCTTGTACAGTGACTCAAATTTTGCCATCGATACCGTCGTACCGGGAGGAACGGAATTTCTAATCCAAACGTTTCCTCCTATTACAGAGCCTTTGCCGATAGTAACATTTCCGAGTATGGTCGCTTCAGCGTATATAGTAACATCATCTTCGATCGTGGGGTGGCGCTTGGCACTTTTTATACTCTGGGCCTCTTTTGGAATACTGATGGCGATCAATGAAACACCCTGATAGAACCTGACATTGTTGCCTATAACCGATGTTTCACCTACTACAACGCCCGTGCCGTGGTCGACAAAGAAGTTTTTACCTATCTTTGCCCCGGGATGTATGTCAATACCCGTTTTTGAATGGGCACACTCGGTCATTATCCGTGGAATTAACGGTACTTGTTTGAGATACAGCTCGTGGGCGATGCGATACGTTGCAATCGCCATGATGCAGGGATAACTTATCACAATCTCTTCGAAAGACTTTGCCGCCGGGTCCCCCTCAAAAGCCGCACCGACATCACCTTTTAACAGCTCTCTGATTCTCGGCAGTTGAGTCAATAAATGTTGTGTAGCCTTCTCCGCCATTGTCCGGCAGTCACAGCCGTCGCACTTCTTTATTCTGCACTGATATTGATAAGCTCGTTCTATCTGTTCGGAAAGCTCAGTATAGATCTGACAAAGAATATCACCGATGATGAAACTAATGTTTGTTTTTGTTACCGTTCTTTTTCCTGTATAGCCCGGAAAAAGCACTTCAGTGAGCAAATCAAGAATCTCCAAAATCTTTCGTCGGATTGGCAGATTAGAGGCATCAATAAAATTTATGCCGGTGCCGCCCTTATACGTATGGGCAATTTCACTAACCAGTTTTTCCATTTTTCCGGATGTTAATTTGTTCTTTTTCATATTCAAGCCTTATATATGATAATTTATTGCTTTATTACGGTGGGCCCTGTCAACGAGATTTTGTAATGTCATTGATTGTAAAACTTCCATAACGGCCTTCTGTACTTCTGTCCAGACTTGCCTGGCGACACAATCAGTTGCTCTTTCGCAATAACTTTCGTCTTCAACACATTCGGTGGTAATGACAGGGCCTTCTAAACATTGAAAACAATCGCTAACCTTGACCTGACCGGGTGGTTTGGCGAGGATGTACCCTCCTTTGGAGCCTCGAACACTCCTTACAATTCCTGCTGATTTGAGCATTGCCATTAACTGTTCCAGGTACTTTACAGACATCGCCTGGTCACGTGCAATGATTCTCAATTGTAAAGGTCCGTTGCCGTAATTTTCTGCCAATACCAGTATCGCCCGTATCCCATATCTGGTTCGAGTCGAAAGTTTCATAGTATCTATTCCTTATAATTTCCTACTGCATTAGTAGCATATTACGAAAATTTGTCAACCGATGTTGTCAAAAATTTAGCGAAAAACAGCGATTTTTAGGGAAATTCAATATTTGTTAAATTTTTTTATAAAAAACTTGTTGACAATGAACATTTATGCCAATAGAATAGTATTCCGATAGAATTACTGAGGTATGATTTATATGAAAATATCGAAGAAATGCCAATATGCCTTAAAAGCGATACTTGAACTTGCCCGGCGTAATACCGGCCAGGCGGTTAAAACTCATGATATTGCTGTTTCTCAACGAATTTCGCAACGATTTACGGAAATTATTCTAAATGAACTCAAACACGGCGGCTTTGTCGAATCAAGACGCGGTAATGAAGGCGGCTATTTGCTGGCACGGGATCCTAAAGCTCTGACAGTCAGAGAAGTCATTGAATATATCCAGGGCACAATTTCAGTCGCACCAGAAGCCCTTAAAGACAACGGAGACACATCATTATTTGGAAACGAAGCCTTTAAAGAGCTTTGGCAGGAGGTAAATGGTGCGGTATCTGAGGTTTGCGAGAACAAGACCTTTGCTGACCTGATAGACTTTGAAAAGGCTAAAAGGGAGAAATGTGTTCCAAATTACAACATTTAAGACGAAATGACAGGATTTTAGCGACCTTGCATATATTTAATAATTATATCAGTAATATTTATGAGGATACTGCTGAACAGGGAGAAATAAAACGTGGAATCGCATTACAGAAGTATCGTTAAAGCAATAACATGGCGAACTGGTGGGACTATCGTGACCTTTGGCGTTGCTTGGATTCTCACAGGAAATATTGGTTTTTCAGCAAAAATGGGAATGTTAGACACGATCGTTAAGATTGGTGTCTTTTATTTCCATGAAAGATTATGGAATCGACTGAATTTTGGCAGATCCAAACCACCCGAATATCAAATATAAGCATGTATAATCAGTTAAGTTACAAGGAGATTTAAGATTATGTTAATTCAAGAAGTTGCAGAAAATGTTGTAGAGCTTGTTGAGAAGCTCAATTTTGCTGAGAAAGTTGATCGCTCACTTGAGCTGATTGATAAAGCTTACAAAGAATTCGGCGACAACCTGGTAGTTGCGAACAGTCTTGGTAAAGACTCCAGTGCAATTTGGCATCTTGCCAAACGTGTAAGTCCGAAGATTCGGGGCTTCATAGTTACTACAAGGTTTAAACCAAAGGAAACGAAGGAGTTTATGGCAGAAGAAGTTGCCAGATACCCGGAATTGAAGATTTTCAGTAACGACGAAAAAATTCCGGATAAGCTTTATGAAACCGACCCTGACAGATGCTGCGAAATCCTAAAGGTTCAATCCGTGCGACAAGCTGTGCAGGAAATGAACGTTGAGTGCTGGGTTACAGGGCTTCGCTGCACCGAGGGCCGAACGCGTACAAATTACAAGGAAGTAGAAGAGCTGGACAAAGGCCTGATTAAGCTCAATCCCATTCTTATTTGGTATGAGCGTGAAATATGGCAGTATCTGGCCTTGAATAATATACCTGTTAATCCGCTTTACAACAAAGGCTATAGGTCTCTTGGCTGTGCACCGTGCACGAAAATCGCACAAGGTGTTGACGAGCGGGCAGGACGTTGGATTGGAACGAGCAAGTGCGGCGGTGAGTGCGGTATCCACACAAAGCCTCTACTTGATTATCAGATATAGAAAAAAGGTAAAGCTAAAACATGAAGCCAGACACTTTGTCAATTCACGGTGGGTTTGCCGGCGATAGCATCAGCGGTGCTACGGCGGTACCGATTTGCCAGACCGTCTCCTACGCCTACAAAACCGCCCAGGAACTTGCCGATGTCTTTCACGGTAAAGCTCCCGGTTATATCTATACCCGGATTGCGAATCCAACAACTACCGCTCTTGAGGTCAGGCTGACTCTGCTTGAAGATGGGATTGGCTGTATCGCCACTTCCAGCGGTATGGCTGCTATAGCGTCGGTTGTGATGAGTTTGACCAGGGCCGGCGACGAGATAATCGCTGCGACAGGCATATTTGGCGGAACGGTATCTTTGTTTGAAAATACATTAGGGCGGTTCGCAGTTAATACCAACTTTGTTGATGCTGCCGATACAAATCAATTCGCAAAAGCCGTCAATGACAGGACAAAGCTGCTTTTCATCGAGACTATCGGCAATCCTCGAATGGACGTGCCTGATATACAGGCTATTGCCGATATTGCTCATAAGGCCAATGTGCCTTTGGTTGTTGATAATACCGTTACTACGCCCTTTCTTATCAAACCTGTGGATTTCGGTGCTGATATTGTTGTTCATTCAACATCAAAATTTATTAATGGGCATGGCACAGCGATTGGCGGGGCAATAATCGATACCGGAAACTATAATTGGAGAAAAGGGGCATTCGATGATATAAAAGATTTATCTGAAAGAGTAGGCCAATTGGCTTTCCTTGCAAATTTGCGAAACCTGATTTATCGCGATCTTGGCGGCTGTCCTGCTCCGATGAATTCTTTTCTTATGCTGCAGGGTTTGGAGACTCTGCCGGGAAGAATGGTCAAACACGACGAAAATGCAAAGCAATTAGCCCAATTTCTACAGGCCCATCCGAAAGTATCATGGGTGAACTACCCGGGATTGACCGACAGCAGGTTTAATGACAGAGTTATTAAGCTGTTTGCCGGCCGTGGCGGTGGGCTGCTCACTTTTGGTCTTGGTGATAAGCAACGAGCTTTTAGCTTTATCGATTCGCTTAAGCTGGCAAAAAATCTTGCAAATCTTGGTGATGCGAAAACATTGGTAGTACATCCGGCCTCTACTATATTTCATGAGTTCACCATTGCCGAGCAGAATAAAATGGGAGTTACCGAAGATATGGTTCGTGTTTCGGTCGGTATCGAGGATTTTGAAGATATAAAGGCTGATTTTCAGCAGGCAATAGAAAGAGCTTTCAAGGAGACAAAATGAATCTTGTTATAAATGGCAAAGAGACTAATATTACCGATGGTTTGACTGTGAATCAACTTCTGGCTCAGGAGAATGTACAGATGCCGGATATGGTGTCGGTCGAACTTAACGGGCAGATTCTAAAAAGAACCAGGTTTGAAGAGATGGTACTAAAGGACGACGATAAAGTGGAATTTGTATATTTTATGGGAGGCGGAAGTGTCCTTAACTGAAAAACAAATAGAAAGATACAGCCGACACATAATCCTGGAGCAGGTTGGCGGTGCAGGTCAGGAAAAACTGCTAAGCTCCAAAGTGTTGATTATAGGTGCGGGCGGTCTTGGTGCCCCGGCCGGTTTATACCTTGCTGCCGCCGGGGTCGGAACAATTGGAATTGTCGATTCCGACAAGGTCGATTTGACAAACCTTCAAAGGCAGATTATCCATCATACTAATGATATAGGTGTGGAAAAGGTCAAGTCAGCCGAGAATAAAATGCGGGCAATAAATCCGGATATTACCGTCCGGACCTATCAGACCCGAGTGAATGCCGAAAATATATCAGACATTATCCGTCAGTATGATTTTGTCATCGACGGCACAGACAATTTCCCTGCCAAATTTCTTGTCAATGATGCGTGTTATTTTAACAAGGTACCGTTTTCACATGCAG
>JABMRO010000300.1 GCA_013202635.1 Planctomycetota bacterium | reverse complement strand
TGTAATCTCCTATCTCAAGAGTTCCGCCCGTCATCGTCATCGTGGGCTCACCAGTCACTTCACAAGACAAGCCGTTAATTTTCGCATCAATCCCGTCCCGAATAATCGGACCGTTTGGCGCTTTTGCGGCTGGTACCTCGACAAAGACATTGTCGCCGGAACCGGGGACTTTACGGGAATCCCAGTTATCCGGATTGTTCCAGAGGTTGTCACCGCCACTACCAGACCAATGGACATCTGCAGCGTTACTGACAGATCCGAACACTAATACAACACAAACTAAATAAATCAATTTTCTACACATAATAATCCTCCTTCTAAAAAGGTTAAAATAACAACAGCCGGGGTTTAGCCATGGCCTGAAAAAAAGTTCCTTTCAACAAAAACATTCAAACAAAACAACCTGTGGAATTTTTTCACAGATTAAATCCTATTTGTGCCTGTTTCAGAAATTTGTTATGACTTGAATCTATCTCCTTCCTTTAAACGCCAAAATCGCGTACTATTGAAATGAAAATATCTTGAATCTACGGCACAGCATTCCCCTTGAAGCTCTGTACCCCGCAAAATAAATCCTCCTCTATCAGAAAGCTGTAAATATCCCACGAAATACGAAAATAGAGCCTATATGCTTCACCGACTTTATTTATACCAAATTACTGATTATCTCGTCAACAAAAATATATAAAATCTCTAAAATTGGCGCACTTGATATTTATAAGCAATTGGTATAGAGATTTACAGGGCTAATAATGAAGGAACTAATCAGTTATGGCAGTAAAATCTTCGAGAACATACTCATAGTGTTGGCACTCTCAAGACAGATGTGCTATTATCACACAATTGAGAGCCTGAAAAAACACTGCCAACTAAAGTGACTCCGATTAAAGGAAGCAGAAAAAATGGCTGAACTTGCAATTAACGGTGGAAGTAAGGCCCGAACCAGGGAGTTTTTTGCATGGCCTGATTATGATGGACGGGAGCTGGAGTACGTTGAAGAAGTCATCAAAAGCCGAGTCTGGTTTGCAGGTATGCGGGGGGCAGACCCGGGTACAAAAACAGAGGAATTTGAAAGAAAATTCGCTCAGTATCATGATACCGCCTATGGTATAGCATGCGCCAATGGAACGGTTGCCATAGAAGTTGCACTACGTGCCGCCGGGGTCGGAGTTGGAGATGAAGTGATCGTGCCGGCGCTGACTTTTATCGCAACATTAAGTGCCGTTCTTCAGGTTAATGCAATTCCAATCATAGTCGATACAATTTATGACACCCAGTGTATCGACCCGGACGAAATAGAAAAGGCCGTCACCGATAAGACAAAGGCGATTATTCCTGTACACTATGGCGGATTTGGCTGTGATATGGACACGATTACTGACATTGCCCAAAGACACAACCTAATCGTCATCGAAGATGCCGCTCATGCACATGGGGCCGTCTATAAAGGTAAAAAAACAGGTTCCCTTGGTGATGCTGCGACATTTAGTTTTCAGGAAAGCAAAACTATGACTGCCGGCGAAGGAGGCATCGTAATCACAAATAATGACGAACTGGCAGAAAAATGTATCCAATACCGCAGTTGTGGACGACATAAGGGAGAATCCTGGTATGTCCACTACGTTATGCCCGTGAATTATCGTCTCTCGGAAATTCAATCAGCCATGCTTCTGGCACAGCTTGAAAGGCTTGACGACCAACTCAAAACAAAAAATGAGAATGCGCATTATCTGGCCGGGAAATTTAAAGATATTGATGGTATCAATCCCGTCCCGGGCGACGGAAATACTAATGTGAATGGCCTTTACTTATATCTTCTGCAGTATGATAAGGAAAAATTTGCCGGCGTTTCGAGAGACAAATTTGTTGAAGCGTTAAATGCTGAAGGTGTCCCATCTCATATCGGCTATCCCTGGCCTTTATCAAAGAATCCGATGTTTCAGCGAGTCAAAGAGGGAGCCAAAGGATGCCCGTTTACCTGTCCGTACTATGGAAAGAAAATTTCAATAAAAGACCAAAATTTTCCTGTAACGGAAAAGATTTGCAGCGAAACAGTAGTCATTCCCCATCAGATTTTGCTCTCGTCCAGATCGGATATGGATGACATCGTGGCTGCAATTACAAAAATCAAGGAAAATGCCGGCGAACTACTCTAACGGCTTGTTCTACAGGCTTAATCTCGAACAAAGTGAATGTTCAAACAGCTAACGTGGCTCTCTTCATTGAAATGCAAGAAGGAGATAGAAGAATGAAAAAAATATCTGCAATATTGATTTTAGGGCTAATCGTTATGGCAGCATCTTTAAATTGTAGTGAACTAAAGGGAAAAAGGAAATCTTTCTCATCAAAGCTACTTCTGAGGGAAGGATGGGCAATACAATCATCCGACAATGTCCAAGAAAATGGCGGCATTGTTTCTACGGGTAAATTTAAACCAAACAGGTGGCATGCCTGTTCCGTGCCTTCTACAGTGTTAGCGGCTTTGTGCAAAAATAATGTCTTTCCTGACCCGTATTTTGGTGATAATTTACGTAAGATACCTGGATATCAGGACGGAATATGGCTTTCTATGACCGACGATAGCCCTTTCAGAATCCCCTACTGGTATCGCACTGAGTTCAGCTTACCGGAACAATATAAAGGAAAGAAGCTCTGGCTGCATTTTGACGGTATCAATTACAAGGCAAACATCTGGTTAAATGGAACAAGAATAGCTGACAGCCGCTCGATTGTCGGGATGTTCAGGCGTTTTGCTTTTGACGTTACTGATAATATAACTGCCGGCAAAAACTATCTCGCCGTACAGATAATCGCTCCGGCACAATCTCACGGAAAGAACAACAAAGACACAGATATGCAATGTACCAGCTCGTGGGACGACCATTGTCCTTATCCTCCCGATGGCAACATGGGAATATGGCGGGATGTTTATATCAGAGCAACAGGTCCCGTGACAATAAAACATCCCAACGTGGTCACTGATATGGACTTGCCATCTACCGATACAGCGCATCTGGAAATATCTACGGAAATAAAGAATGCCGGTGATAAGCAGGTTAAAGGAACCTTACGGGCAGTCATAACAGATGTAGATAATATTGATCAAGGCGGAACTTCAAAAGGTCGTGGTAAAAGAATATCGGTTTATCAAACTGTAATTCTGAATCCCGGCAAAACAAAAGAAATTATATTTTCACCCGATAAGTTCAGTGAGCTTAACATCATCAATGCCCGATTGTGGTGGCCGAATCCATTAGGACCGCAGAATCTCTATAATTTACACGTTGAATTTGAAATAGATGGTGAAATTTCAGACAGCACAAGTATCAACTTTGGAATTCACGAGATAACGACCCGCCTGGACGAAAGAGGATGGAGGGTTTTCCAGTGCAATGGGAAAAATATCCTCGGAAGAGGGGGGACATGGATGACAAGCGACCTTTTGCTGCAGTTCTCCAGCAAACGATACGAATCGATGAAGCGCTATGCAAAAGAAATGAACTGGAACCTGATGCGGGTAGAGGGATATTCAATAAAAGAACTCCCGGAATTTTACGATATGTGCGACAAGTATGGAATCATGTTAGCACCGGAGATATTCGCAAGAAATACGCGAATCCCCGACCTCCAACTGGAATGTTTCAAGGAACATCTGCTTGAAATCAGACACCACCCATCCCTTATCCATTTTATTGGGCACGACGAAACTGTACCAACACCTTATATCGATGCGGGATACCGTAAGCTGATTCAGAAGTATGCTCCATATATAACGTATCAAGCAGGCTCAGGCGGAATAGCAGAGGAACGTTCAGGTATGGGCGGCTCACGAACCGGCGGGCCGTGGAATTTCTCGCCACCATCCTACTATTATGGGCGAGATTCAAACACGGAATGGACGAAGCAGCTAAGGGATTACGCATCCGGCGCCACCTATTCGGGCGGTATCGGCGGAGAGGTTGCTCTTGTCGAGAATTTTTACAAGTTTTTGCCGGAAAATGAGCGGTGGCCGACAGATAAGAGCACATGGCATTTCCATACCATCTGCTCCGACACATGGCTTGACGGGACCGAAGAAGGAAGAGTTGTACCTTCGTTTACAAAGCTGCTGAATCGTCGCTATGGAAAGGCGAACAGTCTTGAGGAGTTCTCTTATAAAGGGCAGATAATGACGATGGAGACTATGCGTGCTCTCCATGAGGTTGTCGGAAGAAACAAGTATGATTGTACTTTCCTGCTTACGTGGAAATTCAATTCACCATGGCCAACAACACTGTCATGGAATGTCGTTGACTGGTACCTGGCTCCAACCGGCGCGTACTATGGGACAAAGAAAGCGTGCGAGCCATTACATGTTCAGTATTCTTATGACAATGATTCCATTTATGTTATTAACAGTCATTATCAAAGTTTTAAAAATCTGAAGGTTATTGCAGAAATATATAACCTGGATATGACCAGAAAATATTCCAAGGCCGCCACAATAAGCATTTCGCCGGACAGTAGCAATAAGGTCTTTGACATTGATTGGCCTGGAGATTTAAGTAAAATCCATTTTCTAAAACTCGAATTGAAAAATAAAACAGATAATTTGATTTCTTCCAACTTTTACTGGCTATCCACAGAACCTGACGTCTCTTCCGACTTCAGTGATTTAGACAATCTTCCAGAGGTGGACCTGGATATTTCTTACAGCAAAGTGAAAAACGGTGATACTTGTACCATTTATGTTGACCTGAAAAATCCCTCTTCGGATTTGGCGTTCGCTATCAACCCAAAGATAAAGAAAAGTGTTTCAGGCGACCTTGTACTACCCATTTACTGGCAGGACAACTACTTTTCACTTCTTCCCGGCCAGAAGCAAAAGGTAAAGGTTGAGTTTGACATCAGGGATTTAGGAAAAGAAAGACCATCACTGGTAATAGATGGATGGAATATAAAAAAGGAGAAGATAACAATTTCGGCTCTTTAGGAGACTATAGATGGCCTGGCCAGACATTGTAATAATAATTGGCTATTTCGTTATCGTGCTGAGTTTGGGGGTATATTTCAGCAGGTATATGAAATCACAAAAGGATTTTTTCCTTGCCGGGAAAAACATGCCATGGTGGATAGCAGCCTGTTCTTTGCAGGCAACAGACATAGGCCCGGAAACTTATATAGGTGTTACAGGAATAGTCGCGGCGTCTGGACTGGCGTGGTTAAATTACGATTGGCTGCCCGCATGCACCATCCCGTGTATAATTTCAGCGTGGATTTTCGTAAGACATTATCAAAAGAGCGGCGTTTATACTATCCCGGAGTTCATGGAAAGAAGATACGACTCTTCAATGAGGGCACTATGGGGGATATTATTCGTTTTAGTAAGGACACTCACTCTGGGTGTCGTAATTTATACGATGGCGCTGCCAATATCATTGATTATCGGGTGGCCATCGTGGGTGTCGTTACTTGTAGCTGCCGGCGTGACAGGCGCATATTGCTTTTTGGGTGTTCTCAAGGGTGTGATGATTACCGATGTTCTTCAATTTATCATCATGACCGTCTGCGCGACAGGGTTGGTCTTTTTTTCTATGCGGGCTGTAGGAGGA
>JABMRO010000299.1 GCA_013202635.1 Planctomycetota bacterium | reverse complement strand
GTAAAGAGTTACAGAAATTCGCGGCTCCTGTAAACCGACAACTCCGACATTCATTAAGGGATTCTCCTCCAGTGTTCAGGAATTTTCGGTAGGGGCAACAAGTATCCTCGTGCAATTTGGTCAAAGAGATTGAAACACCAGTAGGTCAAGTCGGAAATAAAATCAATATTTGGCTGACCGTAGGAATAAGCCTCGACCATAGTGTAGTACACTTTCAGGCTCTCCAGCGAAGTTAGCTCGGCTAATAACAGACTTACACATTGTATGGTTAAAACCTTCTCAGCAATCTGGCCAAGGTGATGCCAGCATTCAGAGATTAAGAGTATTAGCTCTGCTAATAACCACTCCCATTATAGAGCAAAAAACACAGGTGGCTTCTGCTCACTTGTATGGCCTCATTCCTCTCTTGAATCTGCGTCCTTGTTGTTTCCCTCTTTTGTCGTCAGTGGCTTATCCACCATCCGCAACCATTTCTCTATCGCCTCTGTTTCAGCTTCTTTGTCCATATCAATTAGTTCCTTATTCCCGTTCTTGCCTCAATACACAGCTTGCACTTACGGTTTTTGATTGTTGTGATTCTATAACGAGTTATGGTCAATTCTCATTAAATGTATCACCAGCTGCAGGTATTACTTTATCAATGATTTCTGGTGTTGAATTGGGGTCATTGGGTGCACTCTGGTTGGTTTTGGCTTGGTCTTCATGGGCTGTATTGTTAGGTTCATCTTCCTGCTCTGAAAGGACGTCCGATTTCTTGTTCATTACTTCGACATAGCTTTGTGAAAATTCCCTTGATTTATAATAAGGGTCCTTGAGCATTTGCAGTGACGAGAAGTCAAAGATATTCGGGTCCAGGACTACTATCTTACCGGATTCGATCCTGTCCCTGCCGATGAAAAGTCCTACTAACAGTACAATTGCTCCAAAAGCCATGAAGAAAAGTCCAGGCCCTGTGCCGGGCAAGATAATCTGACCCAACTTTGTTTTGGCTTGCAGGTTGTTTCGTCCTTTGCTAATACCCCGCTTATAGAGCGAATAGCCTAAGTAAATCATAAATATGGCACCCGCATATATAACAATACGTTCTGTTACTCTCAGCACTATGAGCCACATTGGGTCCATAACTTTCTCCCATTACCAAAATACTTTCTGTTCTAAATTCCCTATGTCTGCGCATCAAAGTTTGGCATGACGTCTTTAAAATTACTTACTTCTTCTAAAGGTGGAACCTCATACTATCATTTAAACATTACCCAGCAAAATCAATAAAATGGTATGCACACATCCCTGATTTGCGGGCAAGACTCAGTAGTGCACATTGCCAATCTTAAGGCGCAGAGCTCGCTGGACACCGCTGGTGAGGACAGCAGCAGCGATGGAATAAAACTTACTCTCCGCGGAATCGGCTCGGGAGGTGAGCACGACCGGCGCCTTAGTGCCGATCAGTAGACCTGCTACCTTTGCTCCCGCTGAATAGACGAATGACTTGACGAGGATGTTCCCTGCCTCGATGTCCGGGACCAGTAGTACGTCGGCCCAGCCCGCAACTGGGCCACTGATCTGCTTGTGTTCTGCTGCCGCTGGCGAGATGGCGTTGTCGAAGGCGAAGGGGCCATCCACGATGCACGTCGGTGTGTATTGATTGCGATCAGACATCTTGGCCAGACAGGTGGCATCAACGGTGGCCTGCATCTTCGGGTTGAGTAACTCAATTGCCGCCAGGCACGCGACCCGCGGCGATGAGACGCCGATCACCTCGCAAAAATAGTCGGCGTTCAGGATGATCTCGGCCTTGGCTTCAAGGTCAGGTGAGATATTCATGGCAGTGTCGGTTACCATGATCAAGCGGTCGAAAGCCGGTATCTCGCACGCAAAAATGTGACTCATGCGATAACCAGCACGGAGTCCCACCTCCTTGTCTAGTACGGCACGTAGAAAGTCGTCGGTATGGATATAGCCTTTCATTAGTACGTCTGCTTTACCGGAGCTAACCATGTGCGTGGCGCAGAGAGCCGCCTTTTCCGGGATAGGCTCATGGATAACATCTTTTTTGGCGAGCGATAGGCCTGTTTGCTCGGCGTATGCGCAGATGGTCTTCTCGTCGCCGATCAGAATTGCCGTGGCAACGTTTCCTTCTATTGCTGCCTTTATCGCCTCAATGACTGTGAGGTCTTCAGCCGCCGCCACGGCCACGCGTTTCACGGAGTAATCCTTTACTGCCGCTACGATTTCAGAGAGCTTTTTCATGCTTGACACTTCTCCTTGGTTTCGTCAGCCACGGGTTTGAGCCGCATCGGCAGTGCCCGCAGCATGGCCACACTGCCGCTCGGAAGAATACCCTTGTCCCTACCAAAAATTCCGTCCTTTTCATTCACAAGGGTTTACGTACCATTACCAACTCTCGAAAAAATACTTGACCTGACATTTCCATATTAAACGCATAGCTACGCTGCTAAGCCTAATTTCCATTAGAATATCAAACCTATCTCGGAAAGTCGAGATTCTTGACTTTATTATTTCGAGGCCATTAAGGACTATTGAAAACAAAATACTATTTAGCACATTTCAAACCCCTGCGGATATCTCGCTT
>JABMRO010000298.1 GCA_013202635.1 Planctomycetota bacterium | reverse complement strand
GTGATTATCTGAAATTCTACATCGACGGGGTAGAAAAGGTCAGATGGTCGGGCTTGAAGGACTGGGATGCGGTAACCTTCCCGGTGACGGCGGGCACGAGGACTTTTGAGTGGACATATTCGAAGGACGGCTCCATATCCAAAGGCTCCGATACCGCCTGGATTGACGATATAATATTTCCATTAGACTACCGCAGGCTCTGTGATTTTGACGGTAATGACAGGGTTGATTTTATTGACTATGCCTTTCTTGCGGGCCAGTGGCTGCAACGCAGTACATCTGATTCGGCGGACCTGAATGGCGACGGCGGGGTGGATTTCGAGGACCTGGAAATATTCGCTGAAAACTGGCTTGCGGATTGAACGGGCGGCAAGGTAAAAAAGCGGGAGACAAGCAATATGAAAAGAAGAGATTTTCTTAGAACTATCGGCCTGGCAGCAGCAGCGACATTATCCGGGGATTTACGGGCAGCCAGGACGAAACGACCTAACATTTTGTTCATTACGACGGATCAGCAATTTGCGGATGCTTTGAGCTGCACGATGGGCCCTGAATATATCAGGACTCCGAATATTGACAGCATTGCGGCAAAGGGGATGCTTTTCACGAAGGCATATTGCGCGAATCCGTTGTGTGTTCCGAACCGAACAAGTATATTTACCGGCCGTTATCCGCATGAGCACGGCAAGCAGATCAATTCGACAAAAGCAATCGACGTAAAAGAATTTCCGAATATCGGGATGGTGCTTCGCAAAGCAGGTTATTCAACAGGTTATTTCGGCAAGTGGCATCTGCCTTATCCTTTCAAGAAAGCCACCGCGGAGAAAAGCGGTTACGATGAGACATTTGATGCCAAGGACTACAGAATCGCGGCGCCGGCTATTGAGTTTATTAAGAAGAATAGAGGTAAACCGTTCTTTGTTGTTTTCTCATTGATGAATCCGCACAATATCTGTCAGTACGGCAGGAGCCAGCCTTTGCCTGATGGTGACATAGGAAGAGTTCCGGTGGCAAAGAATTGTCCTCCTGCCCCGGCGAATCTTGAAAAGGCGAAAAACCAGTCAGACGCACTGGAAGCCATTTGGCAGGCGAGGCTTAGAGCAAGATATAAAAAAACGGATAAAAGAATGTTCGCTCCCCTTGAACTATGGGGCGCAGATGACTGGCGGAAGTATCGCTGGGCGTATTATCGAATGGTGGAACTTGCGGACAAAGAAATCGGCAGGGTATTGTCAACACTTCGCAAGGAGGGTCTGGAAGAGAACACTGCAATTATCTTTACTTCCGATCACGGTGACGGGATCGGCTCTCATCGGTGGGCGCAGAAGAATATGTTCTATGACGAATGTTCGAGGATCCCGTTTATCATCAGCCAGCCAGGTACAACGAAAGTCGGAACGAGCGATTTGCTGGTAAATAATGGTCTCGATATAATGCCGACGATTTGTGATTACGCCGGGGCAAAGGTGCCTGCGAAATGTAAAGGAGTCAGCCTGCGAGGAATCGCCGAGGGTAATAAGCAACAAAAGAAGCGAAAATATGTTGCGTGCTCAACTTGTTTTGTTCAGGACCTTAGAGAGGACGGCGGGCCGCTCAATCTTGAGGGCAGAATGATACGGACGAAGGATTTTAAGTATTATATCTTCGATCAGGGTAAACAGCCTGAGATGCTTATCGATATGAAAAACGATCCGGGCGAGATGGAAAACCTGGCGGGCAATCCTGATTATGAAAAGGTTCTGGTCGAACATCGCGAGATGTTTGCGAAATACAAAAAAGAAAGCGGTGACGGTTTTTTGTCATAAAAAATGAAAAAAGGCGCGAGCCTGATTAATCGGAACCTGCGGCCTTTTTTCGTCTTAATATTCTTTCAGTGGCTGCTGTTCGAGGCTTAGCAAAAATATATCGATAAAGCGGTGCACATCATCCTTGGTGACATTCCCGTCGCCGGTAAGGTCGGCCCCGTCGCACAGGCCACAGTCGCTCTGGTACAAGTAAGAAATCAGCAGGGCCAGGTCCGCAAGGTCTATAATGCCGTTGCCGTCCAAATCACCTGCTTTTGTTTTTGTTTTGGTTTCCGGTATGCTTCTGTACAGGCGCACTTTTCCATCGCCTGAGCCAATGAGCACATCGGGTTCGGTGTCAATTGGGCCGAAGTGGCCGTCTCCCATCCAGTAGCACACGAACGGTCTGGAGCGGGGCATACCCGGAAGGTCAATCGCAACGCCGTTCGACTTGACGAGAGAGTAACCCGAGAAGGCCGGCTTGGAATCGGTTCCGACATTTTTGTAGAACAGCAGTTGACCTTCGGTGTTGCCGGTGAGCAGGTCTTTTTTGCCGTCTCCGTTCAGATCGAGGATTACCGGGCTGGAACGGTTGCTCGGGACGACCAGGTCCCAGCCATCTTCCGGAGCGAAGATTCCGGATGGACTTGAGTTTTCGAAGCTGGGTGGAATCCCGCCGCTGCAGTCGCAGTTAAGATAAATGTGTATCTTGCTGTCAAAGGCACCAACTACCAGGTCTGTTTTGCTGTCATTGTCCCAATCCACAAATGTGGGCGTTGCCCTGATTCCCACGTCAAGATTTTGGCCTTCGAGACCAACTTTTATCAGTTGCCCGGCGTCAAAGACGGGATTGCTGTCGGTGCCGTTGTTCAGGAAGATATTGACTGTACCGTCCGCCTGGCCCACGAGGAGGTCTTTACGCATGTCGGCATCCCAGTAAACGGCCCGTGGGAAGCAGCCCATGCAGCCGGATGCAGGACAAGTCAAATCAGAGCCCTCGGACTGGGCGTAGAAGTAATCCGCGAATGCCGGCTCGGATTCGGTTCCCACGTTAAGATAAACTCGGACTTTCGCATCTCCGAAGCCGCCGCCTTCGCCGATTACAAGGTCATTTAGATTGTCGTTGTTCCAGTCCACAAATGACGGAACCGAATAACCGGGCACCTCGATATCGACACCATTGGCTTGAATAATCTCTTCAGGCCCAAGATTCAGCACTTTAGTTTTATCATCCTTGTCAACCGGAGCCGAAAGAGTCTCCAGTTCCAAAACAGCGCCATCAAAACCGGCATCCCCAAATGAATAATAACCATTTAGAGGACCTGTGAGCATCAGGGTAACATAGTTATCGAGCAAATCTTTCGACCAGTCGTGCCGGTTAATATCAACATCAGTTGTTATCCATGTCCAGCCGTCATGATTGAAATTGATTACAGCTACCAGTTCGGTTACCTCTTTAACAGCTTCATCATCCGGGTCGTGAGGCCAGGAGAAAGCCCAATCGTCATCCGGGTCGTACCATAGCGTTCTTTGGGTGGAGGCATCGTCGGCATAGTCTTGCATACGGACTGTGAAGGTTGCCGATACAATCTGTTCCGAATCCGGTATTTCAGTAATATCGAAACAGTACCAGGTCTGTTCGTTACCTATCTGAGCTATCGTATCTGCACGGTCACCCACAGGATTTTCCCCAACGTAATCAGCTAATTGAGGCAGGGAGAACTGGAACGCTTCGATCGAGTAGGTATCGGCAAAAGCGGGAGCGGCCCCAAGCAATAGAACTGCAGTCAAAATACATAGTTTCACTTTCATCATTTCTCCACCTAATTTCTTTTGGATTATTATCAATACTTCAAAGGCTGACAATATCGAACCTATGTGTTACGTATTTTACCTGCTTGCGGCTGTGCATGTAAATAAAAAGGCACAGAGGGCGACTGTTTTAACGGAGCAGGTATATTCCGAGGACACAAAAAGAGATTTTCCACCACCCGTCCTGAACAAATAACAGTGTACCTGATTATGCAGAAAAAGTCAAGAGAAAACTACATCGTTTTTAAGTGGTTCCGTGGCTGTCGGAACGGCAAATTGCCTTGTATTATTGTCAAAGGGCTCGCCCTTCAGCACAGTCAGGGAACAGTGATAATCAGTATTCAATCCGAATCGACCAGTTTGAGTTTTTTTAATAATCCTTAAATTTTCTCATCCATTTCGGCCAGTCTTCGGGCCGGGCGCCGCCGGCCTTGGTCCAGAGCCCAGCCGTGTCATAGAGCGGATGCCAGTTTAGAGCCCACAGCTCTTTGAGACCCACTCGCCGGACCGACCAATCCATGAATAGTCTGTTTACGGCCCCGTGATGCCGGTTCACGCAAAACAACGCCATGTGTGAGCCGAATGAATCTTCCTGGCTCGGTGGTCTGTCCGTTGGGGCTCGGATTCATTGCTTCCACGCGACAGTCCAGCAGCAGCGGCATATCAGCGGCCTTCCCGGCGTGCAACGCCCAGTTGATTGAATCGGGTATGATCCGCTGGGGCTGCATGATGCCCGACAGGTAGGTCCACGCGTTCAGTCCGTAGCTGCCGAAGTAAACCGTCTCCAAATCCGCAGAGTCCGAGTCCTGTCGCTTGGCCACGCACCAGGCGAGATGGATACTGCCCCCTGTGCGTGGCAAGAGCCAGCGCCTTGGCTTTCGCGTCATAGGACAGAGCAGGATATCGTTGTGATCAGGGGTATTAAAGGCCACGGATCCATAGCCTTCCCCCTGCTCACCCGAGGCGTACCACCGCTTGAGTCGTTCCTTAGTGGGATCAGTATCGTCCTCAAGCGTCCATCCGGCGGCGACCTGACCCCATTGGCGAAGGTTTGATCGGCAAACCATGGATTTGGCCTGCCGATGGATGCGGTGCACCACGGGCAGCAGGATGGCCATCAGCAGAGCGATGATAGCGATCACCACCAATAGTTCCATTAATGTGAATGCCCTCTGTGTTCGCACCATAGCACTCTCTCCGACTTAGTCTGGCATAGCCTCGACGCTATAGGGCCGCCTCAATCAATAGAGGCAATAAAAGTAGCTGAGGTAACGTTCTTCGCTGGAAAAATGCGTGTTTATAATCTTAATAATCTTACAAAACAAGTAAAATTTGGGGCTGTGGGGCGGAGTTTTATAAAAAAACCCTTATATTCAGTAGTCCTTAAATCTTCTTATCCACTGGGGCCATTCCTCGGGCATGACACCGCCGGCTTTCGTCCACGGCCCCGCTGTGTTCGGATTGTTCATCTGGGCCGATACAGCCGAATGTCGTCAAAAAACATTTTACCTGAACTACCAGGCCGCAGATTGTTCTCATCACCGAAACAAATAGCAATAGAGTTGACATTGGTAAGGTCCACGCCAGTGAATGCCTGCAGCTCGATAGTCCATTCCGTCCAGGTATCTATCTGTGCTGCGTTGGGATTATCATGATAGACTGCCGAACTGCCATTGAGAACAACACTCATAAGCGCAGCACCGTTGGACGCATCACCGTGGAACCACAGCGATAATACTTCATCACCTTCTTCGGTCCAATCCTGCGGTGGGTTCAGCGGCAGTTCTGCCTTCGAGAACTTGAAAAAAGTGCTGTAGAAATACGGCATCGACTGCATGCTGCCGTGAACGATGCTTTGCTCGGCAAAAGGTGGATTAGCATAGCCAACGATGGAGCCGTTTGTTGCCGTGTTGCCGTATCCGTCTAACCACGTATCAAATATCCTGTTACTCTCGGGGTCACAGGGATCAAGGCCATTGTAAGACTCAAAATCATCAATGATAACATAATCGATTTCCGGCAGACTCCCTATGCCCTCTGCCAGCCAGTTTTTGGTAAATTCTTTCAAATCGTCAAAGTTCACTTTGCCGTCATTGGTCAAGTCCGCGCCGCGGCACCAGAAAAAACTATTGTCGCTTTCCAGCCAGCGTTCGGCAAAAATGGCAAAATCCCTAAAGTCCACTCGCGTATCATTATTAAAGTCACCTAACCGGAATTGCCATGTGAATTGGGGATAATCCAGCCCTTCACAGATACTCCAGATATCCTCGGTTCCGTTCACGGACTCCACCACAAAATCCCAGCCGGCATCTAAAATGTGCTTTCCGTCTGCATCTCTGCTGTGGTCTTGCCGTTGGCGTTGTTGCAGCCTATACCATACCGTTCCCGTCCGCACATGTTGCTTTGAGTGCTTGTTTGAATGTCCCAGAAAGACGTCTTAATAATCGCTTCATCATTAAATCCCACAAGCCCCCCGACATTCGTCGTTCCTCCAACGGCGCCGATAGAATAACAGCAGATGATTTTCCCGGGCCACGTATTATCTCCTACCAGGCCACCAACACCAGCGTTACCTGTAACACCGCCCGTGGCATAACAATTGCTGACAATATTTCTATTGACTCCCACCAGGCCGCCGGCGTAGCCCTCTGCCGAAACGGAACCGTTCGAATAAGAGCAGGTGATGGTGCCGGAATTGGTTCCCACCAATCCTCCAACAGTCCTACCTCCCAAAACGTCACCCCCGGCAAAGCAATTGACGACTGAGCCCGAATTATTACCCACCAGCCCTCCCACTTCGCGTTCTTCTCCTGAGGCTCTGCCTTTGGCCATAGAATTGGTGATTGTCCCGGAACGATTTCTTCCCACCAGAGCACCGATATATTTATCTCCCGAAACGGTACCTTTTGCATAACAGTTGTCGATTGTTCCACGGAGATACCCCACCAGGCCACCCACTTCCTCATCGCCTGAAGCGCGACTCGTTGCATAGCAATCCTTGATTTCACCTCCTTCATTGTACCCCACCAGGCCGCCGACAGATTCCTTCCCCGTTACGCTCCCACCCGAAGCATAACAGTTTGCGATAGTCCCTTCGTCGAGATAACCGACCAGCGAACCGACATTACTTCCTCCTTCGGCCTTAATATTTGGAGCAACCAGTCCGAGATTTTTGATCTCGGCATTGGAGTCCTTGACGTACCCGAAGAGTCCTGTGTAATCACGTTTCGTGGAAGTGAACCTTGAGATTTTATTGTTGTTGCCGTCAAAAACGCCGCCGAAGGCACTATTCGCGCTGGTCCCAATAATTTTGAAATCCGTTCCCGCATAGGCACTCAAGTTGATGTCGGCCATCAGTTTGAAATGCTTGTCCCAGTCGTTCGGATTGATGCCAATTTTGTTCATCTGTTCGGCAGTGTAAATCAGGTAGGGATCCTCAGGATCTCCCGTACCGCCGCCATATTGTGCCCCGGCCGACAAGACCAATAAACAAATAATAAGTAATACAGACAAAGGCATTGTGAATGTGTTTTGTTCTTTTCTATGCATCGTTATTTTGTGTCTTTAATAATCCTTAAATTTTCTCATCCAATAGGGCCAATATTCGGGCAGTACTCCGCCGGCCTTCGTCCAGGGGCCGGTGGTGTCAGACTGATCTTCCCATTTCAGTGTCCAAAGTTCTTTGAGCCCGATTTTCCTTACCGACCAATCCAGGAATAATCCATTGACATAGCCATTGTGCCTGTTTATGCAGAAGGTCTGCGGCCCATGGCCCTCCCTCCTCGGCGGTGGATCGGTATTGATATGCCTGCCGCTACGCGTGGGACTATCGAGAATCACCGGGATATTGGCCTGTCCCCTGGATAAAAAAGTGTCGATGCTCTTAGGGAATGCCGTGTTATTGAAGCCATAGCTGCCGCGAAATGGCGGAGGGGGACTCGTAATTTTCCATGCTTGGAAGGTTGAGCCGCTCGCCCACCTTATTTCGTAAGACCCGCCGGGACCCGAGCCACGGCTAACGCCCGTTGTGGGGCCCGGCCTGACTTTGACGGCCATGGGGCAGCAGGCGATGCCCTTCGTGACGACCTTCTGGAAAACGCGAGGCCTGGTGGGGTCCCCTTCAGGCAGCCACGAACCCCGAAAGAACCAGAGAACCGTCCCGCCACTCAGTATCGGGAGCCGTCCCTCGTTCTCGTCGGCGTACAGCGCCAGTACAGTTCCCCACTGTTTCAGGTTGGCCTGGCAAACAACGGCCCCGGCCTGCTTTCTGACCTTTTGGAGGGCGGGCACCAATATCGCTATCAATAGCGCTATAATGGAAATAACTACCAGAAGCTCTATTAACGTAAATCCCTTTCGCCTGTGCATGATGGTTCTCCCGTTTTCCCGTTCGAAAAGCTCAGGGCAATGCGGTCAATGCAGTGCGTTTCGCGGCAGGTAAAAAATACCGGGTCCGCTGCCGTCGCCGCCGAGGTAAGGCTCGCTGGTTTCCGGTACTTTTATAACCCTCATAGATATTGTGTCCGAGGAGGAGAAACTCTCCACATGCCCGTCTGTGTAGCCGGCGTTCAGCTTGATTTCGGGTGCGCCTGATACGGCACTATCTTTGTCAGACCAATACACCGAGGAGAGTAGCGTCCCTTCTGTGATTGAGGCTCCCGGAAATCTCTCACAACTGCCGTATGAGTTTGGATTTCGAAAATGGTCGTAGCCGAAGTAATCACTCACAAGCAGGTTGCTCTGCCACCTGCCGCCCGCAGCATTTTGCGGCCCTTTGAAAAGATAATCCCTTTCTTCCAGATAACCCGTGTAATTCCAATAGAAGCAATACGTTCCTTTAACCGGATCTTTTACAGGCGGCGTTTGCGGATTGTCCCAGTCGTCGCCTGCATCCCAGGCCTCCTGGAGGTATTTGTATCTTCGAGGCGCATTGGGACAGAACATAGTGCCAGCATCTTCAATATAGTTCCGAAGGTAAGCACTCATGGAACGATACATACGTGGACTGCGCGCACGATAGCCCGTCAATATCATCGGTTCCTGCCAATTCCACCACTCGTCGCCGATGGTCGCAACCGATTCCGGATACTGCTGGTCATTATCTTCAGCAAACAGGCTCACCGCCCTGACAATCTGGCGCTGGTTACTCGCCCCTAACAGCTTTCGGGCCTGTTGCCGGGCCTTATTCAGTGCCGGCAGCAGAACACCTGCCAGGACCGAAATTACGGAAATCACCACCAAAAGCTCAACCAGGGTGAATCCTCTACTATGCAGCTTTCTTTCCACTTGATGTCTCCCTGCCTGGAAACCAACAGATTTTGGCACCGTTCAGGCGCACATCATAACTCCACATTCGCACGCATGTTTCACTTCGTATTATATCTATTGCTCAATTAACTATCAACAAAATCTTTAAGATACGTTACTGTCTTGGTCTTGGAGCTAATTCCGCCGGCAGCTCCTCAGACCACGCGGTCTCGTTGCCATATAAATCACGTGCCTTGAAGCGGAAACGATGGTTTTGTCCGCTCCGACCTATCGTAACGTTGTATGTGCGGGAGCTTTGCCAGCCGCTGCTGTGAGCAGGCTCTGTTGTACACTCGAAGAAATACTCCACCGTCCCGCTGTCATCGATTGCTTCGACCGCCGTCATCAGAGCCAAATAATCGAATGCTCCAGTTCCCCCGTATGCTTCTCGCGGCGCGCCGTCCGTGTCCCATTGGGCCGGGTTAGGTTCGGGAGCAGTTATATCCTCCGGGAGCACCCAGCCGGATGGAGGCATGCTGGCCTGGGACGTTCCACCGAAGGCCCCCATGTTGATGCGTTGATTTACACCGTATATATTGTCAGGATCGCGAGGCACGCTCATCGGCTCGTCGCCTAAAGGTAAATCCGGATCCCCTGCATCGATGCATCTACTGGTAACATCGTCCCAAGTCCAGGATTCGCTGTTAGTATTCCATCGCCAGCCTTCGCTTTTCAAGTGGTAATCGCCGTTTGCCGCATCTACAAAGAGCGGATTGATGTTTATGCTCCCTTGACCCGAGGCCCCGCTTTCGATACAGCTATAGCGGGCCTGGCACTGGAACAGGTCTCCATCCCTGTTGTTCCAGAAAATACAATTACTTATGTCGGGATTCGAATTCTCATAAGCCGCTATGCCGAAATCATTGTCCACGATTGTGATGTTGGAGATTGTTGGCCTGCTTCCATAGTTGAGAGATATTGCCATACCACTGTTTCTAATAACAAAGTTTTTCAGCGCACTGCCCGGCCCCTCACCTGTGTGGAAGGTAACCGCGTCCGTGTTGCCTCCTCGGACGACCAATGAACCTTCAATTACAGCCGTGCCTTCAATGCCTGCAATCGTTATTGCCTTACCCTTAAAATCGATCTTACTGTACACGCCCGGCTTGACAAGAACCGTATATCCGTCTTTCGCCATATCAATGGCTTTCCAGATATCGTTGAAAGGGTGTAGTTCGGTCCCATCCTGGAATGGTTCGTTGGTTCTCGAAGACTGCTCTGTTTCGAGACGGTTGTCGTCATCGACATGTATTATAGGCTGGAACTCATAAGCGCCCATATCTATGCGGCCTCTTACGATGCGCCGGTTGCCGTCAAGGTCTGTTTCGTTCGGTACGGGCACATAGTCCGGATCACCTGAATCAACACATGGTGAGGCGGGAGCAAGCCGCAGGTTGTCGTCTTCAGTGCCGCCGATATTGTCCGGCCCCTGCGGATCGATGAACAGCGGTTTTGCATCGATATTGCCTTCGCCGGGCCAGCCGCCCTGGACGTTGCTGTAGGAGACGATGAATATTGAGGAGTCGTTATTCCATATTTCGTTGCCGCCATCCCAAAGGATGCAGTTGATTAAGCTGATAGTGCTTCCCTCTGCATATCCCCGAGAGTTGCAGCCCACGGCACTTCCGTTTGGCGCCGAGTTTCCCGTGAAGGTGCAGTTGGTCAGGGTCGGGCTGCTGTGGTTGTTGGACAAGCCGCCGCCGTAATCATACGCCAAATTTCCGTTGAATATGCAGTTGTGCAGGGTCGGGTAACTTTCAAGGGTATTATACATCCCGCCTCCGTAATTATACACCGAGTTTCCCGTGAATGTGCAATCGGTCAAGAGCGGGCCGCTTTCCTTGTTGTACATTCCACCGCCGTAATGTGCCAGGTTTCCGATGAATGTGCAGTTGGCCAGGGTTGGGTAACTCTCGTCGTTGTATATCCCGCCGCCGCCATACTCTGCCGAGTT
>JABMRO010000023.1 GCA_013202635.1 Planctomycetota bacterium | reverse complement strand
GGCTGCATGATACTTTGGATCAGACAGAAACTCCAACGCACGAGATTCTCTCAAAGAGGATGTCAAATTTCTTAGATCTTCGTTGAAGATGGATGGGATATACTTATTCATTATAAGGTTTTCATAATGTTTAACTTGATTACATATAAACGTAAGTTGCTTGAGCCGCTTTGCCACCTCTTGACCCAAACGGGTGCTAAATAAATCAGGTTCACTTTCCTTCATAGTTTGACGGTAGGTGTTGAACAGGTCAACTGTAGAATCAAAGAATCCTTCGGTATTGTCTGACATAATGTTGGATTAAACTAACTCTTGTTTATATGTTTTACGTATATTTACACTACGTTTTGCTCGTTGCTGTGGCGATGAAATCAATGAACGTCCGCACTTCAATAACAAATTACACTGTAAGAGTGGGATTTGCAAGGGAAATTTATTCGTATTGCGTATGTCGTATTGCGTATTGCGGGTATGGTTTCCTGCTCCCCGCTTTCGCGAAGGGACAAGTTTCGCAGGAATGACAGGAAATTCGGAATTAAGGACTATCCGATTGGGCGCCGGTTACTTCGAGGAATTGAGTTTCCAGGCTGCGGCCTTCGGTGAGTTTTCGCGGGGTGATGGACATATCCAAAAGAGTTCGCAGAACAGGGGCAATAACCGCATCCTGATCGAGATGGTCGGCGGACAAGTTAAGTGTTATTAAATAGTCTGTCGATTGTTTACTCTGTCTTGCGGCGGGAATAGAGAGTAATTCTATACTGCGGACACCTTCGATCGAGGTCAGCTTTTCGAGCTCGCTTTCCTGCAGCGGGCGTGAGAGGGACAGATTATATTCGCGGTCGGCGCGAGTAATATCGTCAACGGAACCGGCGAGAACCAGATTGCCGTGGTCCAAAATGGCCACATGGTCGCAGAGTTCCTGGACCTCGGCCAGGTTGTGGGAACTGACAACGATAGTCGCGTGCTGCTGCAGTTGCTTAACGAGGTCTCGAATCTGGCGGGCACTGGCCGGGTCGAGGCCCGCGGTGGGTTCGTCGAGAAGGATAACTTCGGGGCTGCCCAGAAAGGCCTGAGCAATACCGAGGCGTTTGACCATACCGTGAGATAAACTGTTGACACGCCTTTTGGCAACCGATTTCAGACCGACCAGCTCAAGGCTGTGTATGACCTCTTCGCGGGCCTGTTTTTTTGTGCGGCCGGCAAGAAGGCGAAAAAAAACGAGCTGGTCAAGGATAGGGACATTGCGCTGGAACTGCGCATCCTGGGGCAGGATACTCAGGCGCCCCTGAAGGCGGGAAATGTATCGGGTATCGATGCCGAGGACCTCAATCGTGCCGGCATCGGCCTTGAGGAAGTCGGCGATAATGGAAAAAAGAGTGGTCTTTCCTGCACCGTTTGGGCCGAGCAGGCCAAAAATGGAATTTGACGGGATCTCGAAGGACACCTTGTTAAGGGCCTGAATGCGTCCGAATCTTTTTGATAATTCTTTTATGGAGATAACGTTCGTCATTTTCAAACCTAAAGATCGCGCGTTTCGAATCGGATATAGCCCAGTGTAAGAAAGAATGCCGTATAGGCCAGAGACGCAAACACCGCACCGAGCCAATGGGCCGTAGCCGGATGGAGCAGATTATTTTGCCATCCCCAGGGCAGGGCATACAAGATATATTTGGCGGGTTTCCATGCGAAGCCGCCGAGGATTGCCATGAGCAGTACGCCGGCGATTACCACCTTCGCCAGGACCAGAGAAAGGAACGGGGAGTTTACCGATGCGGAAATCAGCGAACAAACGGCAATGTAGGGTACCATAAGAATCGCCAGGGCCAGAAAGCCCTGCACCGCCCAAATTGCCAGGTCAGGAGCGGGATAGAGTCTGGTCTTCATACCGAGATAAAAAGTAATTGTAGCGATGATAATTGCCATAACGGCGGTTGAAAAAAGGACGGTTCCGATAAAACGGCCGAAAAAGATGTTACACCGTTCGGTTCTCAAGAGCAGGTATCGCAGGCCATGGTTCTGAACATCCCCGCTGATTTGGTTGAAAGCCAGAAAGGAAATCACAAAAGGCATACCGAATATCAGTATAAGAAAAATCACCGATAAGAGAGCTGGCTTTTTCTCAATAAGAAAATCCGTCCAGGGTTCGAAACCAGGGGTGGATTGTTCTGATGCTGAAGCATCATTCGGAAGGCTCATCTGATTTAATGCAGCTTCTTTGGTGACTTGTTCAAATGTTTTTATTCCCAGGACAAACTGGATAATCGGCTGGCCTATATCGATAATTGCTTTGTTGATGGCTTGAGGATTTGCCTGGCCTATTTGTTTTTTTTGCAGTGCCATTAATCGCTCGACAGGCATGATTATTATATGAGCTACGGAAAGTCCGAAGACCAGCGCAATCATAAGATATACCAGGCCTGCCCCACTTCGTACGGTGTACCGGCTCCAGTACAGGCTGATAAGGCGAACGTGGGCGATATTTATTTTTTTCAGGTTCATTTGTCCCGAACTCCCAACTATAAAGATACCGAGAAATCATCCGGGTTTAGTTTGTCAGGTCATCCTTAAAGGTTGTATTGATTAGAATGAGTGTAAGTACCGGATAAATCAGGCCGACCATGGTCATGATATTGAAGCCGCCTTCAAGCTCAGATGGGAACATTATTCCGGTGATAACGCTGCTGATAATAGTAATGACGGCATAGATATTGCCCATGGTGCGCCCCAGGAACTTTTTCTGTTTCAGATAACCTATACCGGACAAAAGTAGAAGCGCACTGGATAAGATATTAAGAACACAGATAAAAATAAGCATTGGCAGCCCCAAATTTTGTAAAGCTTCAATCTGGGCCTTTTGAACTTCCTGCATGTTTTCAGTTGGTATTTTTCCAATGAAAGCAAATAAAGCGGCCAGGCCAATCAGCCCAATAAGACCCCAGCCGGAAAAAATGAAATTAATTACTGCAAGGGCAGTCAAACCACCGGGGCGTTTCTCTTCATTCATTATTCTTTCCTTTCTCGATTCAAGATACGGACGGCAGTTGCCGTTACTTTACTTGTTTAGTCAACAATGATATGCACGGCATACTCTTGTATTTTGTGTTTCGAAGAACTTAAGACATACCCACACGTCGATGGTATGTTAAGGTGGAGGTATGGG
>JABMRO010000297.1 GCA_013202635.1 Planctomycetota bacterium | reverse complement strand
ATATTCCCGTCAGAATTCTTATTTAACATCTCGGAAGAATTCTGCGAGCAGATTCTTTCCGATAGTTACGAGCCTACAAGGTATCGCAGATTCGTCGAAGAAAACTATCCGCTGAAAAACCAGTTGAGCGATATTAACAATATCTTCACCCAATTCGAAGGCGAGATAGATTCACAGCAAGCCGTGTCCGTGTTTTCCGATAACTTGCAAAATTTGAGCCTTAATGAGATTAGATTACCAACAGAATTTTCCGTTCCGAGCTCAGAGAACAATTTGATTGTGTAATTTTTATTTTTCAGAAAATATCAGGTACTCCTGGAATGTCAAAAAAAAACGAGAGAGTCCCAAAACACATCGAACGTTCTTTTGGGTCACATAAAAAGGCCGGACCGGTTGTTAGTGTGCTAATCACGACTTTCAATCGGCGCCGATACTTCGCTGAGGCCCTGGCCAGCGTTGTGTGCCAGAACTATAGAAATCTTCAGATAATCGCAATAAACGATGGTGGTGAAGATGTAAGCGATATTGTCAACTCATATGACGATCCTCGGATCTTATTTATAAACAGAAAGGAGAATCGCGGCCAGCCCTACTCCCTCAATGAAGCACTTGCCCAGTCTCATGGTAAATATATCTGTTACCTTGGTGACGATGATCTGTATTATCCCCGTCACGTGAGCACATTGGTAAATGCTCTGGAAAATCAAACAGACTGCCAGGTTGCGTACAGTGACTTGTACAAAGTGTATTGTCAGGTTTGCCCGGACGGTAGCCGAAAAGTCTTAAGCAAAGTCGTTGAAATCAGCAGAGATTTCGACCGCTTTTTTATGCTGTACTACAACCATGTACTACACGTAAGCCTTATGCACCGAAGGGATTTGCTGGAAAAAACGGGGCTATATAATGAGGACACTATCGTTTTAAGAGACTGGGATATGACCCGGCGGCTTGTTTTCTTCTCAGATTTTCACCATGTTCCGGAAATTACCGGTGAATTTTATCAGCCTGCCGGTAAATATGACAGAATATCAGTGCTGGGACGCAAAAATGAAAAGGAATATGCGAGGAATATTTTAAGAATACGAACCACAAGACCTGCCAAACCATGGACGAAACTCAAAGATATGTCCATCATTTTTATTACAGACCAGATTAACAAGCAGGCGGGCGCAACCCTCGGTTCTATCTGGCAGCGAACGTTCTATCCATATGAGGTTTATCTGCCCCTGCCGGCGGAAAGCCTCGAAAAACTCGATGCTGAGATGCCTAATATAATCCCCGTACCTGTTAATCCGTTGTCTTCTCAAGACCAGCGAATAGATGCAGCTTTAGCCAGATGCGATGGCGAATATATTGCCATAGTACCAAGCGGATTTCCGATGAGAGAATTCTGGGTAGAGGATTCTCTCCACGCTTTGATCAATAGTTCAGCCAATAACGAAGGATTCGAGCTGGAAGATTCAACAGATATACTCTGGGCGTTATTAGTCAGAAAAGAAGATTTACAGTACGCCCGGAGAAGCTTTGCAAATCTGCCTGTTCGTGAATCTCTGAATGCGGCCGGCATTAAGATAAGGCGTCTGCAACCGGAAGAAATACCGTTTCAGTTTGACCAATTACTCGAAAAAGCCAAAAAAGCAGAAAAAAACGGTAACTGGTCCAAGGCTGCTGAAATGTTTGAATATATCACCAGGCATCATCAAAACGAGCTGTGGATGAAATCTTTAGCTGCAAAAGCCTCTTTTAAGGCCGGCGGCCACATCAGAGCAGCTAATCTCAGCCATGAAATAAACCGTCAGCGACCAACCGTGGATACACTCTTGCTGGAGGCTAAGATCAAACGCGAACAACAGGATTTTAACTCGGCGATTAAATTACTCGAAAAAGCGGAACAAATACTCGAAGGAAAAGAATTGCTATGGACATAACACAAAATAATGTGGATGAACAACACGACTCGACGCAGCATTACGAAGTTTTGCAGGAAATGGGGGACTGCTACGCTTCAGTCGGCAACTACACACAGGCACAACAATACTACGAAAAGGCAGCCGTCTTATCGCCTGACGAGGCGGGCCCTTATGT
>JABMRO010000296.1 GCA_013202635.1 Planctomycetota bacterium | reverse complement strand
CGCGATGTTGCTATGGTGTTCCAGAATTATGCTTTGTATCCTCATATGACTGTCTGTCAGAATATGGCCTTCGCACTTAAAATGCGAAACTTACCTGCCAAGCAGATAAAAAAACGTATTAAAGAGGTCGCAGGTTTGCTCGGCATCGAGTGTTTGTTGAATCGAAAACCCAGGGCTTTGTCCGGCGGCCAGCGTCAACGGGTCGCTCTCGGCAGAGCTATCGTTCGCGATCCTAAGGTTTTCCTGTTCGATGAGCCTTTGAGTAACCTTGACGCCGGGCTGCGGATAACTATGCGGGCGGAGCTCAAAGCCCTGCACCACAGGTTGCAGACCACTTCTGTTTACGTTACCCATGACCAGGCCGAAGCTATGACTATGGGCGAGAGGATATGTGTGATGCATAACGGTGTAATTCAGCAGGTAGCCGGCCCGATGGAAGTATATGAGCGGCCGGTCAATAAATTTGTAGCGGGTTTTCTTGGCACACCGGCCATGAACTTCTTTACCGACCGCCTGAAGGTTAAAAACGATACATCTTTTTTCGTGATTGACAATGATACCATTATTTTGCCGCAACGCTTAAGAATGGTACTAAGTGATTATCATGACAAGAAAATAATCCTGGGAGTGAGGCCGGAAAATTTATCACTGCATCAGTTTCCCGGCCAGATTAATAATACGATTTCCACAACTGTTGATGTAGTTGAGCCTATGGGAACCAAAACAGATGTTTACCTGACAAACCATATAGGGAATAAATTCGTTGCGGACATCGGACCTTACACTAAGCTCAAGGCAAACGATACAGTGAAAATGCATATTGACATGGAAAAGATTTATATTTTCGAATCAGGAGAAACCGGCAAAAATATTACCATATCCGGCAGTTGACCCCTTAGAAAAACTCTATATCCTGACAGGAAAGGCAGGCTATAATTGACGAAATTCCCGATTTATCCCGGCTTTTTGTCTATTCTCGCTCCGTTAAATAATACCCGTTGCAAGCGAAAGGCCAGGAAGATAAAATAAATGTATGATATGATAAGTGTTGATTCGTGTTTTAGTCGGATCGCATTGTATTTACACAATACACCTTGTTCTAAGGAGTAATCATGAAACGACAAATCAAGCATCATGCATTGAGGTCATTACGGTCAGAAAAAGATAAACCATCCCGCCGGCAGTTCCTGTCAGACAGTGGAAGAGTGGTCGCCGGTTCAATCCTCACAGGCGTAGCACTGCCTCGAATTTACGCCGCTGAGCGCAATACGATACGGCTGGCCCTGGTGGGTTGTGGAGGCCGCGGCACAGGCGCAGTCGCAGACGCCTTCTCGGCTACCGGCGGCCCGGTGAAGCTCTATGCTGTGGCCGACTTATTCGAACGCCGCCTCCAAAGCAGTCTGAATAATCTCAAGAAGGGTTTTCAGGACAAGGTTGACGTTCCGCCCGAGCGTCAATTTCTTGGCTTCAACGCTTATAAAAAAGCGATCGACTGCCTGAGGCCGGGAGACATTGTGCTGTTGACTACTCATGCGGCCTTTCGTCCTCTTCACTTTGAGTACGCCGTCAAAAAAGGCGTTAACGTCTTCGCTGAGAAATCGTTTGCGACAGACGCGCCCGCCGTCCGCCGTTGGCTCAAAGCCGCCAAGATTTCAGAGCGAAAGAATCTAAAGGTTGGTGTCGGCTTCATGTGGCGCCACTCCAAAGCGCGGCAAGAACTTATCCATCGGATTCATGACGGGGCCATCGGCCAGGTGCACACCCTGAGGATATACCGTGTGCATGGGCCGGTCCACTGCCCGCGCCGACCTGAGAACGTCAACGAACTTGCATTCCAGCTTCAACATCCAAATAGCTTCACCTGGGTGTCATCCGGATTCTTTATCGACTGGCACTGTCACAATATCGATGTGGCCTGCTGGGCAAAAGGGGCCTGGCCGGTCTCGGCCCAGGGGATGGGCGGCCGCTGCTACGAGCAAGCCGGTAATCAGTTCGACCACTACACAGTGGAATATACCTTTGCGGACGGCACGAAGCTGTTTGCCTTCTCGCGGCACATGAACGGCTGCTGGAACACCTACTCTGATTACGCCCACGGCTCAAAAGGCTCGGCCGTAATAATGGCAACGCTGGGCCAGCCAAAGCCGAAGATGTACAAGAGCCACGACATGGTCCCGGCAAATCTTGTCTGGGAATTTGACCGGCCCGATCCGAACCCTTACCGCGTCGAATGGCAGTTGCTTCTGGACGCAATTCGCCAGGACAAGCCGCATAACGAAGCCAGGCGGGCAGGTGAGGCCGAAGTAGCTGCTCTGATGGGACGCATGGCGACCCATACTGGAAAATACATTACCTGGGACCAAGCATTAAACTCTGACTTCCAGTTCGTTGAAGACATTGACAGTATGACCTTTGACACCCCCGCCCCAATCCACGCCGGCCCGGACGGAATCT
>JABMRO010000295.1 GCA_013202635.1 Planctomycetota bacterium | reverse complement strand
TCGATAGTCATTTTTTCAGTGGCCGGCGTTTTTCTACAATCGAAACATCTTTGTCGCCCCGTCCGGAAAGGTTCACAACCGCGATTGTCTCAGCGTTCAGCTTGCCCTTTTGGCTGATAAGGTACGCCAAGGCATGCGCGCTCTCCAGAGCGGGCAGTATCCCCTCGCTTTTAGTCAGCAGCTCGAATGCGTCGAGCACCTTGTCGTCTTCGGCCGCTACGTATTCCGCTCTGTTCGTATCTTTTAATAGGCAATGTTCCGGCCCAACCGCCGGATAATCCAGCCCGGCGCTTACTGATTCCGTATCATGAATCTGGCCTTCCTCATCCTGCAATAGATATGCTTTGGCACCATGCAGAATACCTACCTTACCGACCACAAGTGTTGCGGCGTGCCTGCCGCTGCTCAGGCTCCTGCCGCCGGCTTCAACACCAATTAGTCTGACGTCTTTGTTATCTATAAAGCCGGAGAAAATACCTATCGCGTTACTACCTCCGCCAACACAAGCCACAACCATATCTGGCAGCCTGCCTAATTGTTCGAGACATTGCTGCCTGGCCTCTTTGCCGATACAGGTTTGAAAATGTTTTACAATCGTCGGGTACGGATGCGGCCCGCAGGCTGAGCCGAAAAGATAAAACGTATCGGCAACATGAGCCGTCCAGTAGCGAAGCGCATCATTGATGGCATCCTTCAATGTTCCTGTGCCGCCTTCAACTCCAATGACTTCTGCGCCGCAGAGTTTCATCTTGTGGACGTTGACGTTCTGCCGCTCGATATCTATAACGCCCATAAAGATTTTTGTGTCCATCCCGAACAAGGCCCCAATCATCGCGGTAGCCAGGCCGTGCTGGCCAGCGCCGGTTTCGGCAATAAGTTTGGTCTTGCCCATATATTTGGCTAAAAGGCCCTGTCCGAGCGTGTTGTTGACTTTGTGTGCGCCCCCGTGCAGGAGGTCCTCTCTTTTTATATAGACTTTGAAACCGACATACTCGCTGAATCTTTTGGCGTAGTAAAGAGGGCTGGGTCTGCCTGCATATTTTTTCGAAAGTTCCGCCAGCTCCGCCGTAAACTGCCGGTCTTCATAGAAACGATAAAAAGCCTCTTCCAATTCTTCCAATACCGGTATTAAAACCTCGGGCACATAAAAACCGCCGTAATCTCCGAATCTGCCTTTATATTTCATATTTTATTCCTTGTGTTTCGTGTTTATCCTCTAAGATGATGTATATTTTTGAACAGTTTTTTCATTTTCTTATGGTCTTTTTTGCCCGGTTCAGCTTCAATCCCGCTGCAAACATCAATTCCATAAACTCCTAATTTAACCGCCTGGGCTGCGTTATCGGGATTTATCCCACCGGCCAGGAAAACACGCTTGCCGATATGCCCTATTATATTCCAATCGAAAGTTAGTCCTGTACCGCCATATTTCTGCGGGTCGAAAGCATCCAGCAAAATAGCATCCGTAAAAAAGCTCTCCGCCTGCTTGATGTCTGTTTGTGTTTTTACGCGTATCGCTTTCATTGTCTTTACATTATGCGAGAGAAACGAGTGGCAGAATTCAGGGTCTTCATCGCCATGCAATTGAATCCAGTCCAAGTGGCAAAGTTTTTCAGCCTTGTTGATCTGCTCGGTCGTGGCGTTTACAAACACGCCGGCAGTATCAATAAAGCCCGGCAGTTTGTTTATAATATCGGCAGCATTTTCCGGCGTTATAAACCTCGGGCTTTCCGGATAAAAATTAAAGCCTAATAAATCCGCGCCCATGTCCATTGCCGCTACTGCGTCCTGGTAATTTGTAATGCCGCAAATTTTGACTTTAAGTATTAACATATTTGTTGCTCTCAGGCCGTCTCAGGAATCATTATTTATTTGAGACCTCGATTAATTTTTCCAGGCAAGCATACGCTTTGCCCTTGCTGATCGATGCGGCTGCTATCTTGATTGCCGAAGCGAAATCGTCAGCCATGCCTGCTGCGATAATCGCCGCGGCGGCGTTTAGAACAACAATATCTTTGCGAGGTCCGCTTTCTTTGCCGCTAAGTATTTCTCTTAAAACTGTAGCACTTGTTTTGGCGTCGGTAACTGTTAAGTCCTCTATATCAGCCAACCCTATACCCAACTCTTGCGGGTTGAGCTCCTTGCTTGTGATTTGACCATCTTTTAGTTCGAGTATTTTGGTTGTCGTTAGTGTGCTTATCTCGTCCAATCCGTTGCTATGAACGACCATAGCATACCGGGTGCCCAGCATTTTGAGGGCTTCGGCCATCATCTCCATGAGTCCTTCCTCGGCCACCCCTAAAACTAAGGCCGGGACGTCGGCAGGATTGGCCAGAGGCCCTAAAATATTGAAGACCGTTCGAAAGCCAAGGCTCTTGCGTATAGGCTGAACATATTTCATCGCAGGATGGAACATCGGTGCAAACATAAATCCGACGTGGGCCTGCCTTATGCACTCGGCCACAACTTCAGGGCCTGGGTCTATTTTTACTCCAAGCTCGGTGAGGACGTCAGCCGAACCGCATTTGCTGGTGATTGCGCGATTGCCATGCTTGGCTACATAAACACCAGCACCTGCCGCCACTATGGCGGCGGCCGTTGAGACATTGAAGGTCTTTATCGCCGCACCGCCTGTTCCCACAACATCAACCATGTTCTCGATTCCGGTTTCGACTTTAACGGCGTGGCTCCGCAGGGATTTGGCCAGTCCGGCTACTTCCGGCGCCTTCAGTCCCTTGATTCGCATTGCTGTTAAGAAAGCTGCAATTTGAGCTTCGGGTACTTCGCCTTCAAAAATAACGTCCAGCAAATCCGTCGCCTGCTCGAAGCTCAAATCCTCGCCTTCGAGGAGTGTCTTTATGTATTCTGTTATTCCCGCCATAATCTGGTTCCTTTTTAATATTACTTATGGCTTACTTCTTTGCCGTTACTTTTTCAGCGATTGATAAAATATTTTCAATGATCTTGCCGCCTGCGGGAGTCAAAATGCTCTCCGGATGAAACTGCACTCCGAATATTGGAAGCTCCTTATGACGCACTCCCATAACAATACCTTCGAACTCGGCGGTTTTCTCTAAACATTCCGGCACTTGAACTGCGACAAGACTGTGATACCTTCCGGCCTGCAAGGGATTTTCAACTCCGTCGAATACATCCTTTCCATTGTGAGTTATCCTCGACGGTTTACCGTGCATCGGCTTGGCATGGCCGATTTTACCGCCAAAATACTGCACGATTACCTGATGACCTAAGCAGACGCCGAATATCGGGAGCTTGTCTTTGAAGTAACCTGCCGCCTGCAGGGAAACACCCGCGCTGTCCGGCGTGCCCGGCCCGGGCGAAATCACAAGCAGGTCAGGCTCAAATTCGGCGGCCAATACCTTTAGTTTTTCAAGTGCAGTGTCGGCTCGATAGACCTTGGCCCGGCAGTTGCGCTTGCAAAAATCATCGACGAGATTGTATGTAAACGAATCGAAATTGTCGATGAACAAAACTTTTCTGTTTCTATCTTCCATAGGATTGTTCCTACTTTTTTTACCCCTCACTGACGTTTGGGGCTCTGTTCTCTGCTTTTTTACTGTTCGCGAATCGCACGCAGACAGGAGTTTGCCTTATGTTCGGTTTCCTCAAATTCGGTTTTCGGGACACTGTCGTGCACGATACCGGCGCCGACCCGGATATAGGCGGTATGGTCCCTTACCTGCAGGCTTCTTATAGTAATGCAACTGTCGAACTGGCCATCGACCGTCAGATAGCAAACAGCGCCGCCGTAATAGCCGCGTTTGGTCTTTTCCAGTTGGCGAATTATCTTCATTGCCTCAATTTTCGGCGCTCCGGTGAGCGTGCCCATATTCATCGTGGCCAGATATGCACTCAGAGCATCAAGCTCATCCGAGAGTATGCCCTTGACGTTACTAACCAGATGCTGGACGGAAGCGTATTTTTCAACGGTCAGCAGTTCAGTAACGACCCTGCTGCCCGGTTCAGCCACACGTGCGATATCGTTCCTGGCCAAATCGACCAGCATTATATGTTCCGCCAATTCCTTACGGTCGAGCTTAAGTTCGGCCTCGTACCTGAAATCGGTATCGGCGTCGATTTTATTACCTACTTTGCCTCTGGGTTTTGTGCCGGCTATCGGTCTAATTTCAACATTGCGTTTCTCGGTCCCGCTGACTCGCAGATTTAATTCGGGACTCGAACCCATCAATATCGTATTAGGCGTATTCAGATAAAACATGTATGGCGAAGGATTCAGCGCCCTGAGCCGCTTATAAACATCCAGCGGCTCATCCGGACATGGTTCGGTTATTGTCCTGCTGAGAACCACCTGAAAAATATCGCCGTCGATGATATGATGCTTGGCACTGCTGACCATCTTTTCGTATTCAGGCTGTTGTGTATCGGTCGAAGCCGATGGAAGGGGGCCAGTATGTTTTTTGCCCTTTGGGGCGTCGAATCGTGCGATATTAAAATAATAGTCGAAACAATTCTGTGCGTCGGCTATTGCAACCTCGCGGTCGCCATTGGTTATAACGCAATTGACAATAACGTAACCTTTGCCGTTTTCGTGGTCCATCAGGAAGATATTGTCGGCGAAATAAAGCTCGTAGTCCGGATTTCCCAGCAGGTCTTTCTCACTCAATGGAAGCTTCTCGAACTGGTCTATAAAATCGTAGCTTAAAGCCCCGAGCAGCCCACAGGTTACTCTAAATGGCTTGACGGCCAGGCTAAAGGCAAATGCAACCGCCCGCAGTACGTCCATTTGATTTATACTTGTCAGGCGGGTCTGCTCATCGACCACTTCATCGATTTGTTTGATTCTGCCCATAATCGCCTCCGGGCTGAAATGGACAGATTCACAAAAATCGAACCTTTTCTTGTGCTCGGACAGGTAAGCCAGTATGCGCCTGCCTGTATTGCTCAGGGCCTTGATGGTAAAGTCGGCGCCGGTGCCGGTAAGGTAAAGTGCCGGCTTGGCCGTACCGAAGCTCAAGGCCCCGCTGCCTGTCAGGTATTCTCTGGACTCGAACAGACAGCAGTTCTTGGCCCGCCCGTAGTCACTGAGCCTGGCGAAAAAATCAACCGGTTCCTTAATGTCAATTTGTTTGACTATCGGTACTATCCGGCCCGGTTCTGCGCCATTAATTATTTGCCTGTAATCTTCCATATTCTTAACCTTTATCGGTACTTTCTATTGCCAAATTGCCAAAAATACAAACAAAAAAAGCAGCCTGCTGATTTCCAACAGGCTGCTTTATCTGAACAATTTTCTATTTTTTTACAGCAAATTACCATTCACCTGTCGGATTTTATCCTTCAGGCCACCACCAGCAATTGGTATTGTTACGGTTAATTTGCCTCATAATTGTATATTAAACCAAATTTGTTCTATTTTGTCAAGGAAAAAACAAAGAATAATTTTCTTTGCCGAAGTTCATACGAAAAGCTTACTTAACCGGATAGATGGTTACCTTATTCTGGTACACCTTCGGGGGCAACATATCCGGAGTCGGGTTAGCCAGCTTTTTCTCTGCGATCCAAAGATTGTTTTCATACATTACCAGGTCTTGCTTTAACCGCTTCACTTCATTATCAAGATTACTCCACTGACTGAATAAATTAAGAAATTCTTTCTCCCGATTGCGAATCTTTAGAGCAGCTTCTTGTCGGGCCTTTGCACTACTTAAATCAATCATTTGCTCGACATACATTTGGTCTAATTTGTCTAAAGTCTCTCTGGAGAAATGTTTAGCATCAGCTGCATATTTATTTTGTCGATACTTTACGATTTTCTTGAGTTTATCCTGTATCCCGGCGAGTTCGATTTCCAGGGTATCCAACGTCTTGTCCATTTGAAACACAGTTTCCATGGCCTTTCTATATGTTTCATTGGGGTTGTCCGGGAAATAGCGAGTATTCTTGATTTCCTTATATTTTAGTTCAGCCGCTTTGAATTGTTTCTTCTTTTCAGGAAGCTCCTTTTTAATTTCGGCTATTTTTTCTTGAAGCTCCTGCTGTTGGTTTAATGAAGACTGCATTCTTGCGTCAGCCTTTTCAGTCAAAATCTCAATAAATGCTTCGACCATCTTCTTTGTATTGTCTTCACTAACACCATCCAGGCGGAAATAAGTGTGGTTACCGATCGTCCCCCCAAAGTCAATATGCCGGAAGGGAAGTGTTGAGACAAGGTCACGTTGTTTCTGAGACATTGCCCGGCCTGCAGAGGTCGCAAGGATAGCATCTACAGATTTAGTCGGCAGACGTCCCCAGTCCCCAAAAATGAATAAAACAGCACAATGGGTTGAACCATAAGAGGGCTCAAAGTTTCTCGTCCTAAGTAGCATTGGTGATGGCCGATCGTTTCTGATTTCAAATTTCAGTCCTGTTTCGGCCTCATTGGGTTCGGCGCCCAATGTCAGACCACAAGTGCAAACTAAAAGCAAAACTGTTACTAACTGGTGTTTTCCTGACTTAATCATTTTCTGATCTCCTTAATTAAATTATTGTATCTTTAATTTGGCTTTTTTTGCTGAGGTTGTTTCCGGATAGGTTTCAACGATATAACGATATTGCTGTTTTACTATTGTCTGGGCATTGGGATATTCGGCCAGGAGTTCGGTCGCGGCTAACAATCGAGCGGCATTGCCTGCTTCGGTAATCCTGCGTTCAATATCGGCGAAATTTATTTCTTTCTCTACAGGCCTTACCAAAGCACGCCAGAGGATAGAAGTTGTCAGCAGAAGTATGATGCCTGCTGCCGCTGCGGCATATCCGGGCCAGTGAATATTTCTGGCTTTCTGCTGGATTGTAGCACGAATTTCTTTTGTTTCCTTTAGGCCATCTTCCCAGATAACACCTGAAAGCTCAAGCGACCTTTGCAATGCTTCCAATATCTTTTGGCAATGCTCACACTTTTCCAGATGTTCGGCTACCTTTTTAGAATCACCCGGCGACAACTGTTCATCGGCATAATCGACGAGCATTTTTTCAATCTTTTCACACGACATTTCCATTACGTCCCAACACCTCTTTCTAATAATCTTTTGGCAAGAATCATCCTCGCTTCCCGCAGGCGGCTTCGCACGGTTGAGGCTTTTAGCCCCAGAATTTCGCCAACCTCTTTGGAATTCAAATCACAGAAATACCTCAGTACCACAGGGCCCAGCAAAGAATCATTAAGTTTTTGTAAACTCTGCCGTACAATCTCAAGCTCCTCAGCGTTAATTACCTTTTCATCCGTTCTTTTTGGATTTGTTATGGTCTCAGCCCGGCGTTTTAGTATCTCACGTGCCTGTCTGTGAAAACTTCGCCGGCGTCGATGTTCCATAAGGCATCTGTTGACGGTAACTTTTATAAGCCATCGAACGCTATCTTCTCTGCTTTGGCACTTTCCGGACTGCTTTAACGCCTTGATTGATACATCCTGCAACGCATCATCACCGTCCGATGCGCTCAACCCGAAACCGGCTACAATCCGTTTAAGGCGTCCAAGCTCAGCGATGAATATATCCAGCTTCGACTCTGACGATTTTTCGCCGGCGGCCTGGTCCGCTTCTGCCTCTAAATCCGCATTTGTCTCATTCACAGTCTGATTCCATTGCGAGTCAGCTTTCGTTCGTCTATTAGTATAATGCTAAAGAATGGCGAAGTGTTGACAAAAAAATGAAACTTTTTGCCGGAAAAGGGCAGATTAATTGTAAGGAATTGAAAAGAGCACAGTGAATCCGCACTGAGCCGGTGTTAGGTTTCTTTGGTTCCTGAGTGTTTGCTTAGAACCGCTTCTATAGACTGCGACGATGCCGCAGCCTATCGACCGCTACCGCCGCTACGATAATCGCGCCGGTTATAATCTCCTGCACCCAGTTCGGCAGTCCCATCTGCGTGCATCCTGAGGCGATAGTAGTCATTAACAAAGCCCCCACTAACGTACCGAGAATCGAGCCTTCTCCGCCGCTCAGGCTGCCGCCGCCAATTACCACCGCGGCTATCACGTTTAGCTCAAGCCCGACCGCCACCGTAGGGTCGCCCACAGTCAACCGTGAAAACTGCATAAGACCGGCCAATCCGGCGAAGGCCCCGCATATAGTGAAAACTAATACCTTGACCCTATCCACCGCGACCCCGCACAGCCGGGCTGTTTCCTCGTTGGAGCCGATGGCAAATGTATGCCTTCCTAAGCGTGTGTACCGCAACAGTGCCGCCGTCGCAATCGCTAAAATAATCAGCATCCATACTCCCGGCGGCAGCAGCATCCAGCTTCGCTCTTTCGATACTGTAGCTAATAATTCCTCCAGCCATTTCAGCCGCTCCGGGTCGACATCGATTTTCTGCTCGCGTCCGATACCCTTGGCCGCCCCTCGGACTACGAGCATCATGCCCAAAGTGACGATAAACGGCACAACCCGCAAGCGGGTTATCAGCGTTCCGCTTATAAAGCCAAAAAATGCCGCCGCGGCTACGCCCCCGATTGCAGCTATCAGCGGATTCACACCGGCATTTTGCAGTAGCCAGGCAATCACCACGGTACTCAGCGCCACTATCGAACCGACGGACAAATCAATGCCGCCGGATATAATCACTATCGTCATACCAAGGGCCGCCACGCCCACTATTGTTGTCTGCCGGGCAATCATTTCCATGTTCCGCGTTGTCGCAAAACTTGGCGGGGCAATCATCACAAAGATCCCGTAAACCGCTATTAGAGCCAATACCGGCCCAAGCGTATTCAGCCAGCTACGCCAATTGAATCCTCGTTTTTCTTTTGGTGTCATCAGTTCATCGCTCATGTGTTAACCTCCTGTCCGGTCGCCTCTAACATAAGCTTATGCTCGTTCACTTCGTCAATCGGATATGTCGGTCCTAACCTCCCGCGGCACATAACTGCCACACGGTCACAGACGCCCATCAGCTCGGGCAGATAACTGCTTACCATCAGCACTGCCTTGGGCTGCCGCCCCTCAGCAGGCGAGCCGCTCGCCAGTGCATTAATCAGCTTATAGACCAGCGCCTTGGCCGCTACGTCAATACCTCTCGTCGGTTCATCCAGCAGCAGCACATCCACGTCGTGCTGTAACAATCTGGCCAGAGCCACCTTTTGCTGGTTGCCGCCCGAAAGAGACGATACCGACTGCCGTGGTCCAAGGCAGCGAATATCCAGGCTTTCCAACCAGCGCCGTGTAGCTTTATCCTGTCGGCTCGGGAGCACAAGACCGAGTGGGCCAAAGCCCTGCAACTTTGAAAGTGTAACATTATCCGCCACGCTCAGAGAAAGCGCCAATCCCTCTTCTTTGCGGTCCTCACTCAGAAGACCAGCACCCTGCATCCATCGCTTCACCGGTGAAGCAGGTCCTGTATAAACGCCTAATCGAATCCGCCCTCGTTTGACCGGTTCCAGTCCGAATAAGCTCCGCAGCAGCTCTGTTCGTCCGGCTCCCACCAATCCGGCGATGCCCAGCACTTCCCCGCGACGCAGCTTAAGACTCGCCGATATAGGCTTTTGAGGGCCGGCCAAATCGTCAATCTCCAAAATCACCTCTCCTGGCTGACGTACAGAGCGAGGATAAAGCTCCTCTACCTGCCTTCCCACCATAAGCGCGACGATCTCATTGGTGGAGATAGCATCAACATCGCTGCCGCCGACTACTCTTCCATCTCGCAGAACCGTTACCTTGTCTGCGATGCGTTTGACCTCTTCAATAAAGTGCGAAATATAAACGATGGCTTTGCCCTGTTGTTTAAGGCGCCCGATAATCTCGAACAGCCGTTCTACATCCTGCTGTGTTAAGCTGCTGGTAGGCTCGTCCAATACCAACACACGGCAGCCGATAGCTAAAGCCCGCGCAATCTCCACCAACTGCTGTGAACCAACCGACAAATTACTGACGCGGGCATCAGGAGTCAGTTCGGGGTTATCGAATTCCTTAATTGCCTCGATTGCCCGCTGCCGCACCTTTTTCCAGTGCACCACACCCAGTGTCGCCGGCTCCATCCCCAACATGATATTTTCCTGGACACTCAAATGTGGTGTTAGTGAAAGTTCCTGATAAATCATCGCCACACCGGCACGCCTGGCTTCGAGTGGATTGTTCGGCTGATACGGCTTGTCGTCCAGCCACATTTGACCTGTATCGGCCCTGACCGCCCCAGAGCAGACTTTCATTAGTGTGCTCTTGCCGGCGCC